>JALYUC010000071.1 GCA_030853965.1 Verrucomicrobiota bacterium
CGATCACGCCACCCAGCGAATCTCCGCCTTCGCGAGTTTCCTCAATAAGTTGCGTCATGAGTTTGGCAGCGCCGGGATCGGGACAACGAACAATATTTGCCTCGACATCTTTCGTTTTCACTTTCGACTTGTCGATCTTAGCCACGATTTCGTGGATCTGCGTCACGTAAGCGACGATGTCGATCTTGGGATAAAATTGTTGGAGAACCTTTCGCGCAATCACGCCCGCCGCCACGCGCGCGATTGTTTCGCGGGCCGACGCTCGACCACCGCCCTGCCAATTGCGGATCCCATATTTCGCTTCGTAAGTGAAGTCGGCGTGCGAGGGGCGAAAGGTTTCTTTCATCTCCGCGTAGGCTTCCGGCCGGGCGTCCTGATTTCGAACCAGGATCGCGATGGGTGTGCCGATTGTCTTGCCTTCAAAGATCCCGGAGAGAATTTCGCAGCGATCTTCTTCTTTGCGCTGGGTTGTAATTTTGCTTTGCCCCGGGCGGCGCCGATCGAGTTCGTGCTGAATTTCCGCTTCGCTCATGTCGATCTTTGGCGGGCAACCGTCGACCACCACCCCGATACCGCCGCCGTGCGATTCGCCGAAAGTCGTGACGCGAAAGAGTTGGCCAAATGTATTGCCCATTGAGGCGAAAAGTTAAATCGATGTGGCACAATCACAACGCGCAATCGACGCTGTTCTGGGGAGCACAGGCCGCTGGCCTGTTGGTCTCGGCAGCTTGCCGAGACACTTTGCATGGCTTGATCGCATTACCATAGATCAATTCTTTCACAGGTGTTGCCGGCAAGCTGCCGGCAACTGCAGGCTGGCAGCCTGCGCTCCCCGGAAAAAACTCAGATCGCCTCGAAAGCGAATTGCAGATCGTCGATTAAATCGCGCACATCCTCCACGCCGACGGAAAGGCGCACAAGGGAATCGGTGACACCGAGCGCCTCACGCTGTTCTTTCGGCACCGAAGCATGTGTCATGAGCGCGGGGTGATTGATCAGGCTCTCGACACCGCCCAAACTTTCGGCGAGCGAAAACAGATGCGTATTCTCGAGAAATCGCTTCGTGCCGGCGAGATCGGTTTTCAAGACCATGGTCACTATGCCGCCGAAGCCGCGCATTTGAGTGCGCGCGAGATCATGTTGCGGGTGCGACTTCAGTCCGGGGTAACTGACTGATTTTACATCCGGCTGTTCTTCGAGCCAGCGCGCGATTTCGATCGCATTCGCGCAATGACGCTCCATGCGCAGCGCCAAAGTTTTTAAGCTGCGCATCACGAGAAAACTGTCGAACGGCCCGGCGATGGCGCCGACGGAGTTTTGCAGAAACGCAATTTGATCGGCGAGTTCTTTGTTTTCGCCGACAACGGCGACACCGCCGACCATGTCCGAGTGACCGTTCAAAAACTTGGTCGCGGAGTGAACTACGATGTCGAAACCGAACTCGATCGGACGTTGGATCCACGGACTCGCGAAGGTGTTATCGGAAACGGAGATGATGTTGTGTTCTCGCGCAATCTTTGCGATCGCTTCGAGATCGATCACTTTGAGCAGTGGATTGCTCGGCGTCTCGATCCAGACCATGCGCGTGTTCTTTTTGATCGCGCCATCGAACCGGCTGGCATCAGTAAGATCGACATAAGTAAAGTCGAGATTGGCTGAGCGACGTCGCACGCGATCGAATAATCGAAATGTTCCGCCGTAGAGATCATCGCTCACCACAACGTGCGAACCGCTGTCGAGCGCATCGAGCACAGTCGCCATCGCTGCGAGTCCGGATGCGAAGGCGAAGCCGCGCGTGCCACTTTCCAAATCGGCAATGCATTTTTCGTAGGCAAGGCGCGTTGGATTGATCGAGCGCGCGTAATCGTAGCCCTTGTGCTTCCCTGGGCTTTCTTGCACGTAGGTCGATGTGGCGTAAATCGGCGTCATGATCGCGCCGGTTGAGGGATCGGGTTCCTGACCGGCGTGAATGGCGCGCGTGGCGAATTCGTGCTGCTTCTTCATGTCGATCTAATCTAACCGCGGATTACGCGGATTTCACGGATTAGGTAGGGGCTGTTGACCGAACCGCCCGCGGGCGATTGAGGTCAATTGCCCCTCCCAGTCGATCTTGCGCTAATTGTACTCGCGCGTAGGCGGCACAGCCGACTTGGGCATATTTAACCGAAGGTAGGAGAGCAAATCGGTCCGTGTAATTAGGCCCAGAAATTTGTCATTATCCATCACGATGGCGACCCGGCCACGATCGAACACTTCGAGCAGGTCATTTATCTTTGCGGTTGGCGGCAGTGTTTCGAGTTTATCGGTCATCGCACTTTTCACCGGATCATTAAAGTGGGTGGAATCCCGATGCACTTTCACGAGTAGATCGGATTCATCGAGAATGCCGATGGCGCGCCCTTTTTGATCGAGCACCGGAACCTGCGAAACGTCCGCCTGGCGCATGCGCTTGAACGCAGTCAGCAACGTATCGGCTGGGCCGACCGAAATAACTTCGCCGGCCTCGTAGCGATGCGAAATCAAATCACTCAGGTCACCATGCGGTGAACGATGAATAAATCCCTGCTCCGCCATCCAAAAGTCGTTGTACATCTTTGAGAGATACTTGTTGCCCGTGTCAGCCACGAAACTGACAACACGTTTCGGTTTGGTTTGCTGCCGGCAATAACGAAGCGCACCGGCGACGAGGGTGCCGGTGGATGAACCACCGAGAATTCCCTCCTGCCGCAAAAGATCGCGCGCCGTGGCAAAGCTTTCTTCGTCGTCGATCTCGAACGCATCGGTCACGTAGGACATGTCGGCGATCTCGGGGATGAAATCTTCTCCGATACCTTCGACTGCCCAGCTGCCGGACTCGACGAGCTTTCCGGTCTTGACCCACTCATAAAGAACAGAGCCTGTTGGATCAGCCAAGACCATTTCGATGCCGCGTCGCGGTTTAACGCGGGAAAAGAATCGTCCCAGTCCGGTCAAGGTTCCGCCTGAACCGACACCGCAGACGATCGCATCGACGTCGTGTCGCATTTGTTCCCAAATCTCCGGACCGGTGCTGCGCTCGTGCGCCGTTGGGTTGGCTGGATTACCGAATTGGTTGACGTAAAAGCCGCCGGGAATTTCTTCGGCCAATCGTGCAGCGACATCTTGATAATATTCCGGATGTCCGCGCGTCACATCGGAACGAACAATGCGCACTTCCGCACCGAGCGCTTTGACGTGAAAGATTTTTTCCTGCGACATCTTGTCGGGAATAACGAGCAAAACGCGATAACCCTTCGCGCCGGCGACAAGCGCGAGGCCGAGACCGGTGTTGCCGGCCGTTGCTTCAATCACTGTGCCGCCCGGCTCGAGTTTTCCCTCGTGCTCGGCCGCCTCGATCATGGCCAGGGCGACTCGATCCTTAATCGAGCCGGTCGGATTTTGGTTTTCCAGTTTTAAGAAAAGCTGACACGGCCCCGTGTCGATCCGCGTGACTTCTACCAGCGGCGTGTCACCGATCAGCGCAAGAATTCCGGGCGGTTTAACGCGAGCGGCGGCGAGCGCAGTCGAAAGTTCGATCATGCTTAAAACAAACTGAGCATTTCGCTCGGGTAATCGATCACGACCTGGTAATTGCGCAGGAAATTGTAGCCGACAATACCATCGAGCTTCACCCCGACCGCATTGCTGAGCATCGTAAAGAAGTCTGCCACAACCACGGTCATATTGTCGATCTTCACTCCGCCCACTTGAAAAGATTTCAACGTGCCAGCGGTAACATCGACATGGGCGCCGGCGGTAGTGCCCGCTCCGATTGGTGTACTCGCGACGCCAAGTTGTTTTGCCAGCTCCGGCGTAATCGCAGTGGTCGAAGTACCGGTATCGATCGCAAACTGAAAAGGTCCGCGACCGTTTGCGTGCACATCGACAAGAATGAGCGGCTTGGCCGGACTCGCTAAACGCATCGCCACTTCAGTCCGTGCTGTTCGTCCGAAATGCTCGACGCGCTTTGGATCTTCAAAGCGGATCTCGCAATTGCTGTAATCGAGTGTGATTCGGAAATGCTTGATGAAATTGTAGCCGAGGTCGCCATCGATTTTTGCCCCGATCGTTTTGCCGATGTGGCTTAGATCGACAATTCCAACGTCAACATTGTCCAACTTTGTTTCGGCAACCGCGAGCGAGTCGACTTTCGCAAGTGACACAGAAACTTTGCCGCCGGCGCTTTGGCCCTCTTTTGAACCAATGATTTTGACTTCGAGCTGCTTCGCCAGCTCCGACGAGAGCAACGAAGTGCCTGCCCCGGTATCCAAGATAAATTCAAACGGGCCCTCCCCATTCACTTTCACGGGCAGGAGGATCAGTGGCTGCGCTCCGCCCGGCAGGCGGAACTTCACCTTTGCGCTTTTTGGAGAAATCGTGGCGGTCGTCATTTTCGATTATTCGACTTTGGGTTCACCTTTGTGCGACCACTCGGATTTGCTGTCCTCGACAAACTGCTGCAGCATGGAGAAACGCACTTCACCGTAGTTGAGCGCGTATTGAAGATCCCCGCCTTTGTAAACCCAAGTGGTCGGAATCCATGAGAGCGGCATACCGGCAAATTCCTTGATGTGTTTGTCTCCGCGCGGACCGGGATCAGCCAGGATAGTCACGTTCGGTTGATCACCGATCTCGAATTTCTTCAGCATGGCGCGGCCGTCTTCGCCGCCATTCCAAACCGAAACAAAATAGAATTTCACCTGCGGATTGTCTTTCACCATCTTCAACCATCCACCGCTCTTCAGTTCGGCCTGACAATTCGAGCACCAGGGCGCCCAGAGATGAACGACACTGAGATCCGGCGCCTTGATTGCTTCCAGAACTTTTTGCTCGGCGGCGGACTCGGCCCGCAGCGATGCGGTTACGAAAACCACTGCTAGGATCGATAAGCGTAAGATCGACATGTCGTTGGTATAAGGTAAGGGGGAAACGAGGCGCGCTCAAGAGACTGGGAACGGCAGGCTCCCCACAGACAAGGGTTTGACCTTCAGTCGCAACTTGGCTACTGTGGCGCTCCGTTTCCGCTGATTGCCGAAATCGATGCGACGATGATACATCGCCGCTACAGCGTACAGCTCGAGGAGATCTATTTAATTATGGTTCAAATGCAGGATTTGATGTCGAAGCCGATGCCGGAATTCCGGGAAGGCAGCATCGTAAAGGGACGCATTCTTGAGATTCGCCCGCGCGAAGTGCTCGTCGACATTGGTTACAAATCCGAGGGAGTCATCCCCCTTTCGGAGTTCGAAGGGACCGACTCGCTTGAAGTGGGCGACGAAGTGGACGTGCTGCTCGAACGGCTCGAGAACGATGAAGGTATGGTCGTTCTTTCGAAGGAGAAAGCAGCTTATCGCCAAAACTGGAACAAGATCGCGAGTGTTTTTCAGGGCGACGGGTTGATCAAAGGCAAAGTGAAATCGGTCGTCAAAGGCGGCCTGATGGTAAACATCGGCGTAGAAGCGTTTCTACCCGCGTCGCAGATCGACATTGTGCCTCCGAAAGATTTGCAGCAATTCGTTGGTAACACTTACGACTTCAAGATCGTCAAGATCAACGACGATCGCCGCAACGTCGTCTTGAGCAGGCGCGAGTTGATTGAGCAGGAGCGGAGCGAGAAACGGCAGAAATTCCTCGAGGGCGTGAATGTCGGCGACAAGGTGCAAGGCACGGTCAAAAATCTGACCGACTTCGGCGCGTTCATCGATCTCGATGGCATGGATGGCTTGCTTCACATCACTGATATGACCTGGGGCCGGCTCGGACATCCGAGCGAGATGGTGAAAGTTGGCCAGCCGCTGGAGGTGATCGTGCTCGACATCAATAAAGAGAAGGAGCGCGTCTCCTTAGGATTGAAGCAAACACAGAAAAATCCGTGGGACCAAATTGAAGAGCGATTCCCGGCGGGCCAGAAGGTTAAAGGCAAAATCACAAATCTTGTTCCCTACGGCGCGTTCGTGGAGCTCGAAGAAGGGGTCGAAGGTCTGATTCACGTCTCCGAGCTTTCGTGGACGAAACGAATTATGCGGCCCTCCGACATTTTGACCGTCGGTCAGGAAGTCGAAGCCGTTGTGCTCGGCGTAAACAAGGAAGAGCAAAAAATTTCATTGGGCCTGCGCCAGCTTGAAACGAATCCGTGGGACGAGATTGAGAAGAAATTCACCATCGGCAGTCACGTGAAAGGAAAAATTCGGAACATGACTGCCTACGGTGCATTCGTGGAACTCGACGAAGGGATCGACGGAATGATTCACGTGTCTGACTTGAGCTGGACTCGTAAAATTAACCATCCGAGCGAAGTCTTTAAGAAAGGCGACGAAGTCGAAGCCGAAGTCATCGACATCGACAAAACGAACCAGCGGATCAGTCTCGGCATCAAACAGCTAAGCGACGATCCGTGGAAGAACATCGATCAGAAATACAAGATCGGCGATCTCGTGAAAGGCAAAGTAACCAAGCTGGCCAGCTTCGGCGCGTTCGTACAATTGGCCGACGACATCGACGGCCTTGTCCACATCTCGCAGCTGAGCGAAGACCACGTCGCCAAAGTGAAAGACGTCCTCAAGGTCGGCCAGGAAGTCGAATCGCGCGTCATCAAGGTGGACAAAGTCGAGCGCCGCATCGGCCTCTCGATCAAAGCCGCCAATTATTCCGAGGAAGAATTGCGCAAGGAATCCGAAGCGTTTGATACGCTCAAGCCCGGCGAAGACATGGTCGGCTTGGAGAAAGCCTTCGCCGC
>JALYUC010000153.1 GCA_030853965.1 Verrucomicrobiota bacterium
TTTACTCTTGAGGAACTCGCGACGTTGTCTGGTGGTGAGTTGAAAGGCGATCCCGCGCAAAAAATCAACGGCGCCGCGTCCCTTGCCGAAGCAGCCGCGGGGGAGATTTCATTTTTCGCTAATCCTAAATACGCGGCGCACCTACGGAGAACGCGGGCCTCTGCGATTTTCGTACCTCAAACCTTTGCCGAGCAGACGGTGCCGGCTCAGATTCGCGTCTCGGATCCAGCAAAGGCTTTCGAACAGGTTGTACTCAAATTTGCACCCACACCTGTGAAATTTCCGGCAGGCATCCACGAGACCGCGATTGTCGATCCAACCGTGAAAATAGGAAAAGATGTATCAATTCAGCCATATGCTGTCATTGAGCGGGGCGCCAGCGTCGGCGATCATACCGTTGTCGGAGCGGGAACTTACATTGGCCACGAGAGCGTCGTGGGCTCCAATTGCACGATTTACCCTCGCGTGGTGATTCGTGAGCGTACACGAATTGGATCACGCGTGATCATTCACAGCGGCGCGGTTATCGGGGCTGACGGGTTTGGATTTGAGCTCGTTGATGGTCGTCAGCAGAAAGTGCCACAGCTTGGAATCGTTCAGATTGACGATGACGTCGAGATCGGCGCAAACACAACCATAGATCGAGCGCGCTTTGGCCGAACGTGGATTCAACAGAGTGCAAAGATCGACAATTTGGTCCAAATCGCCCACAATGTCGTCGTAGGAAAAAATACGGTGATTGCCGGGCAAGCCGGAATCGCCGGTAGCGTGGGGATTGGTGAGCGCGTCATGATCGGCGGACAAGCCGGAATAACCGGACATGTCGAAATTGGCGACGATACTGCGATCGGCGCGCAGAGCGGGGTTTCAAAGAGTATTTCCGGCGGAGTATGGAGGGCAACACCGGCTGCTCGGCTTGCGGACGCGCAAGAGCAACTCGCGTGGGTGCGACGACTTGGCAAATTCTTCGCGCGATTGAGAGAGATCGAGAAGAAAATGGGGCCATAGAGAGAGCTGATCCGCATTAGGATTTGGACCCCGGGCCGTTGATCGTATCAGTATTAGATTAGAGCTGAAAACTGAGAGCAACGAGATTGGCAAGCTTAGTGCTATGGACGTTATAGTAATTATATCCCCAAATGGAGCTGCTAAACCGAGAAAGCTGTCAGTTTCTCATTATCGATGATGACCCGTCCATCACTCGCTTTCTCGCGACTTATCTGCGACAAAAGGGTCACACCTGTCAGTCCCTCACGGAAGGGTTTCAGACGGCGACCTGGCTCGCTCATCACGATTGCGACGTTGCGGTTGTCGATCTAAAGATGCCGAAGGTGGATGGAATTTCGCTCATCTCCTTTATTCGGGAGATTCACAGCACCCTGCCTATCATCGTCTTTACCGGGATGGGTTATGATGAAGACCAGATGCATGCCGCTTTGCGGGCCGGCGCGAATGGTTATGTCAGCAAAAATCTCCCTGTCGAGCAACTTTACTCTGTGCTTTCCCGTGTGTTGGCGACTTGCCAGCAGCGTGCTCGAAAGCGTGCCGTTATAAACCGATCGGAGCTAGCGCTGCTCGGCGCGGCCTAAATCGATCGATTTACGGAAAGTCCCCGAGGCCTTTTTCCTTTAATAATTCCTGCAACGCCTTGGGTGAAATGCATTCGGCGCCACAAGCGGCGGCCGTTTGTTGTTCCAAGTAATCGGAAGTCGCCACCACCAGATCAAAGCGATTCCCGTATTTGCCGGCCAGTCGCTCAATGATTGCGTCCGCGGTTTGGCCTTTGCGTGAATAAAAAATCTGAACATCATGCGGGTCGGACGCGTCGTGAACTCGCGAGCCCTTCCCGTCAAATACAACGACTACCCGAACTCCGGTCCAATCCTGATAACCCCGCAACCATTTGACTAATGCTTCGCGAGCTAACGAGGAACGTCGCTTGTGAAGCTTGTGCAGCGAAGGCCACGAGAAAATGATGCTGTGTCCATCGACAATCAAATAGCGTGACCGCAGGCCTCGTTGTGTCACGTCGCCGTTAGCCGCCAATAGGCGGTTATTCCGCAGCTATTGATTGTTTTTTCGCTTTGGCCTTGGGCGTTTTCGGCCGCGTTGCTCGGGCGGAGAGCTTTTTGCGCTGGAGATATGCTCTGCGCCGTCTGCGCTTCACTCGAACCCGGTGCTGCTGTCCCATCGTAATTCCTATAGGTGCTAAGTGCCGGCGACGCAACGGCAATCGCGGGTTCGGCAGCTTCGAAGTAAGCCGCCAATGAAATCAGCATTGCAATCTTAACCCATTACTAGCTAGAAAAAGAAGGCTTCATGCACCTCTCTAGATCGATTCCCCTTGCCGCCACGCCGAGGAATGTGCTCGGCCTATCTGTAGTGGTGCTGCTGCTCGCCGCGATTTTTGGATTTTTGAATTCGCACAAGGCAAAAGTATTGCGCGCAACAGTCGCCAACGCCTATGCCGCTCGCGATGCGGCAGACCAACGTCGCGTGGCGGAGCGAAAAGATATCAAGGCGCAGGAAGCAAGCGTGGCTGCGGCTGCTGCGAAAGTGGCTGAGAGAGAAGGCAACGCGAGCAAAGTCGAAGGGGAACTCGCCCAAGTGCAAAAGGAAAAAGCAGACCTACAAGCTAATCTGCAGGCGAAGGAAACTGAAATTGCCTCGCTGCAAAAACGGATTGAAGAGGCCGGCGCCAAAACGTCTGACAACAACCCGGGAGCTCCTTCCACAAGCGAATTACAAGCGCAACTTGACGAAGCTCGGCGTTCGCTCGACAGCGCGGAGCGGGAGAAAACATTTTTGGGCGACAAGCTTCGGAGTACTAAGGAGCGCTCGACTCAGCTTGAGGAAGAGGTCAAGCGACGAGAAACGAGCGCGGCCCGGCTGGGAGTTCGTGGTACGGTGTTGGCGGTTAACCAAGCATACAATTTTGTCGTTCTAAATCTCGGTGGGCGACAAGGCGTGGAAGCCAATTCGGAAATGCTCGTTTTGCGAAGCGGTACGCTCATCGGCAAAATCCGCATTTCTTCAGTTGAACCATCCACCGCTATCGGCGATATCGTTACCAGCAGCTTGGCGCGCGGCGTTCAAGTGCAACCCGGAGACATCGTGATTTATGCTGGCCCAAATTCCTGATCTTAGAAGAAAGCTTGCCACCGGCCTCTTGCTCGTCGTCGCAAGCGGACTCGTGTCGTGCGCGTCGCAGAAGGAACACGTAGCACTCGTTAAGGATCCGGACGCAAAACAAGACTCGATGATCCCATGGAACAAACAGGAAAAATGGGAGACGCAGAGTCAATTCGGCGGCATAACGGATCGGCGATAAATTTGTGACCCGGGCTTCCAGCCCGTGAATCATCGGCACGATGTCGATGCCACGTTTAGATCCAAAATCCGGATGGAATTACACCGTTTTTTGGTACGACCACAATTCCGTCGCGGATAAAATAATTGTCGCCGTCAAAATTCCGCGGCTTGCCTTCGGGCGTGATCACGACACCGTCGGCAATGCGCGCATTTTTATCGATGATTGCACGATCAATCACGCAATTGCGCCCGATCCCCATCGGTGGAAGAGCGAAATCTCGATGTCGATCTTGTTCAAAATAATCCGCCCCCATTACGATGCTGTCCCGAATGGTCGCGCCGCTCTGGATGATGCTACGTATTCCGATCACGCTGCGCTCCAAATGGGCATCGGAGATAATGCAGCCATCCGAAATTATCGCCTGCCGCAAAGTAGCGCCGTTTACTTTACTCCCAGGCAAGAAGCGTGGGTGTGTATAGATCGGCGCAGCGGCGTCGAAGAAACTGTATTCCGGGACGATATCGGTCAGGTCGAGGTTTGCTTCGTAAAAGGCGCGTACCGTTCCGATATCCTCCCAGTAACCTTTGAAGATGTGCGCATGCACATGTCGATCTTTGATCGATTGCGGAATGACATGTTTCCCGAAATCGGCCAGTTGATTGTCTAGACAGTGAATAAGGACGTCGCGATTAAACAGATAAATTCCCATCGACGCCTGAAATAACTCTTCATTCTCCTCGGAACCGATCGCCGCCAGCAATTCGCGGCTCATTCGCAGTTCGTGCAGCAGGCTCTCCTCCTTCGGCTTTTCCACAAACCGGGAGATGCGCCGGTCAACGTCGCCTTGCATAATACCGAACTCGGAAACTTGTTGTCGATGTACCGGTTTAGTTGCGAGTGTGATGTCGGCTCCTGATTGGATGTGCTGGTGCAGGAGCGGGCGAAAATCCATGCGGTAAAGCTGATCGCCGCTAAGGATCAAATAATAGTCGAATGGACGTTCGAGAAAGTATCGCAGATTTTGACGCACCGCGTCCGCGGTCCCTTGATACCACTGCGCACCTTCCGGTGTTTGCTGTGCCGCCAGAATGTCGATGAAACTGCGCGAGAAATTATCGAATTTGTAGCTCGCTTGAATATGTCGATGTAACGACATGCTATTGAACTGCGTGAGAACGTAGATCGAGCGCAACCCGGAGTTGAGGCAATTGCTGATGGGAATATCGACAAGTCGATATTTTCCTCCGAGCGGGACGGCTGGTTTTGCGCGGTCCTTGGTTAATGGAAATAAACGGGTGCCCGCGCCGCCGCCCATGACAATGGCAAGCGTGCGCTCGGTTGTGCCAGGGGGAAGAGCGGGCGTGGACATCGAACGTGGATTCAAGAATGAATCGCGCTGCGGTTGATTTTCCGTTGCCACACCTTCAATAACTCAGTGTCTGTGGGTTCCGGCAACCTTTTTGGTTGTAGCGGCACCTGGCACGAGCGCCGCTACGATTTGTCCAGGTTGCGTGCTATCTCCATTGATGTCACGCTTCCATCCCCAAATATGTGCGGAATTGTCGGCTATGTCGGACGCTCGGAAGCTGGACCCATTTTGCTCGATGGGCTGCGGCGCCTTGAATATCGTGGCTACGACTCGGCCGGCGTGGCAATTGTCGATGGCGATCACGTTGAGACGCGCAAGTGCGCGGGGCGCATCGCTGCGCTTGGCAAGTTGATGGCGGAGAAGCCGCCGTCGGGCTCTTTTGGAATCAGCCACACGCGTTGGGCCACTCACGGGAAAGTAACCGATGAAAACGCTCACCCGCATTTCGATGCCAACGGAAAAATCGCGCTCGTCCATAACGGCGTGATCGAAAATTATCAGGCGCTAAAGGAGCAACTGATCCAGGACGGAGACACGAATTTTCATTCAGACACCGACACCGAGGTGCTCGCGCACTTGATTGGTCACATTTATCAACAGAATAATGGCAAGGATTCGAAGGCGCGATTGGTGAATGCCACGCGTGCCGCGCTCAAGCAGGTTATCGGCACCTATGGCATTGCCTTGGTTCACGCCGACATTCCCGACTTTATGATCGGCGCCCGTCGCGGTAGTCCGCTCGTGCTTGGCGTTGGCAAGGACGAAAATTTTCTAGCGAGCGATGTGAGCGCGATCGTCGCTTATACGCGTGATGCCGTTTATTTGAATGACTTCGACGTCGTCGCCGTCGAGCGCGACAAGTTCGAGATCAGCTCACTCGATGGAGAAAGCGGTCATCGCGAGGTGAGCAAAGTTGAGTTCAGCGCGGAAGACATCAAAAAGGGCGACTATCCGCATTACATGCTCAAGGAAATCTTTGAGCAAGCTGACTCGGTGCGCGACGCGATGCGCGGCCGGCTGAGTTTGGAGGAATGCACGGCCAAACTCGGCGGCCTGAATATGACAGCGGCGCAATTGCGCGACGTCGGGCGCGTCGTGTTAACGGGCTGTGGGACAGCGCTTCACGCTGCCATGGTTGGCGAATATTTGATCGAGCAGCTTGCCAGCATCCCGACCGAAGTTGAATACGCGAGCGAATTTCGACATCGCAACACTCCAATGACACCGGACACGCTCGTTTTCGCGATCAGCCAAAGCGGCGAAACCGCCGATACGCTCGGTGCGTTGCGCGAGAGCCGGCGCAAAGGATATCGCACACTGGGAATTTGCAATAATGTGGCAAGCACGATCGCGCGCGAGAGTGATGGCGGCGTTTATATGCACGCCGGGCCCGAGATCGGCGTCGCCGCGACGAAGTCATTCACGTCGCAGCTCGTCATTCTCAATTTAATCGGACTATTGCTTGGCCGGATGCGACACCTGTCCACCGCTGAGGGCAGCCGTATCATCGAAGCGCTCGAAGCTCTACCCGGGCAAATAGAAGATGTTTTGAAATTGAGCGATCAAATCAAAGAAATCGTGAAGAAATATATCGATGTGAGCGGCATGCTCTTCTTCGGCCGCCAATTCAATTTTCCGATCGCCCTCGAAGGCGCCCTCAAGATGAAAGAGATAACTTACGTTTACGCCGAAGGCCATCCAAGCGCCGAACTCAAGCACGGCATTATCGCGCTTGTCCGGCCCGAGCTGCCTTCCGTTTTCATCGTGCCAGACGACGCAGTGTTTTCAAAAAATCTGAACAACATCGAGCAAGTCAAAGCGCGCAAAGGTCCAATCATTGCCTTCACCAGTGGCAAAGGAGCGAAGCAACTCAAAGGAATCGCCAATGACATCATCACTCTGCCGGAAGTGCCCGATTGCCTCAGCTCGATCCTCACCGTCATTCCGCTGCAACTTCTCGCCTACCATCTCGCCGTCTTGCTCGGGCGCGATGTCGATAAACCGCGCAACCTCGCCAAAAGTGTGACGGTGGAGTAGAACAGAATTGTAGGGCAAGCGCGTGCTTGCCATTTTTGCTTCGTGCAACACAACGAAGATTACGTGCTCAAGGTCCTCCAGGATGTGGGGCTGGTCACGCGCAAACAGATTGAAGGTGCGCGGTCACGCTTGAATGGCGAGAATAACATTGTCGATCTTCTGATCAAAGATGGACTTGTTTCCGAAACGGATGTGTCGCGCACGCTCGCCGCGCAGGCGCACATGGATTGGATCGATATTGCCACCATGGTCATTCCACCAGAGGTGATCAAACAGATCCGTGCCGAAGACGCGCGTCGTTTTAAAGTTATCCCGGTGGCCTTTGGCGAAACCGGTTTGATGGTCGCGGTGAGCGATCCCCTCGATATCGACACCATCGACAGCCTGAGCTTTCTCTTGCAGCGCGAACTCGAACTTGTTTGCGCGAGTCCGGAAAAAATCCGCGAGGCCCTGATCAAATACTACGGCACAGCCGATGAAGCCGCCGAAATCATCCGAGAGCGACTGGGCGAAGATGTCGATCTTGGTCTGGAGATCGCCGAAGGCGCGGGCGCCCTCGAAGGCGATGAGAGCGATGCACCGATCATTCGTATGGTATCGATGTTACTGATCGAGGCGCATCGTGTCGGCGCCAGCGACATTCATCTCGAGCCGCTCGACAAAAAGTTTCGCGTCCGTTTTCGCATCGACGGCGTGCTCCAGGAAATGCAGGCGCCTCCGAAACGTTTGCAGTCTGCCATTGTAAGCCGGGTCAAAATCATGACCGGCTCGATGAGCATCGCGGAAAAACGTCTGCCGCAGGACGGACGCATTCAAGTGAAGATCAAAAAGAAACCGATCGATCTTCGCGTCTCCACCATCCCAACCAATCATGGCGAGAGCGTGGTCATGCGCGTGCTCGATAAGTCAAGCCTCGTCCTTGGCTTGCCCGAGCTAGGATTTCTTAGCGACGATCAGGACACGTTCGAGCGTCTGATCAAGTTACCCGATGGCATTCTCCTCGTCACCGGCCCTACTGGCTCCGGCAAGACGAGCACGCTTTACGCATGTTTGAATTACATCAACAAGCCCGATCGTAAAATTATCACCGTGGAGGAGCCGATCGAGTATCAGATGAACGGGATCAATCAGGTGCAGGTAAACACGGACATCGGCATGACTTTTCCGGCCGCGCTCCGATCGATGCTGCGCCAGGCGCCGAACATCATCATGATCGGTGAAATTCGCGATCTCGAAACCGCCAGCATTGCCACTAACGCCAGTCTCACTGGCCATCTCGTTTTCAGCACGCTGCACACGAACGACGCCCCCTCGGCCGTCGCGCGCTTGATCGACATTGGTGTGCAACCGTTTCTCGTCGCGTCGTCCGTGCGCGCGATCATGGCGCAACGGCTTGTCAGGCGCCTTTGCTCAAACTGCAAAAAACCCGGCGAACTGAGCGAAACGGAGTTGCGCGCATTGCGCATTGAAGCGGGTCAGCTGCAAGAGGCAGAAGTGATGAAACCCGTCGGTTGCGACCAATGTCGCAACACCGGCTACAAAGGCCGCATGGGGATTTTTGAAATCTTCATTATTGATGACGACGTGCGGCACATGATCAACAAGCGCAGTTCCACCCTGCTGCTGCGGCAGAAAGCGCGCGAACTGGGAATGCGGACCTTGCGCGAGGACGGCGTCCGAAAAGTTTTGGCGGGTCTTACTTCAGCAGAGGAAGTGATCTCGATCACGATCGGCGATGTCAGCTGATTTCATCTTATGAACGATAAACAAGTCGCTGAGCTTTTTATCGAGCAGCACGTCTTGCAGCCGTCGCAAGCGGAGGACGTGCTCAACGAAGCGCAGTTGAACGGAAAAACGATCGCGCAGGCAATGATCGACACCGGCTTCGTTGATGCGCACGGCTTCTATCAAACGATCGCCGACGCGCTCGGAACCGAATATGTCGATCTTAGCGAGAAACAAATCGCCCCGGCAGTTGTGAAATTAGTCCCGAGTGGCCTTGCGCGTTTGCATCGCGCGCTTCCCATCGGAATGAGCGGAAACACCTTGCGCGTCGCCCTGGCTGATCCGCTCGATCCCCGCGCCGCGGAGGACTTGCGCTTCGCGCTCGGCAAAGATGTCGATGTTGTCGTCGCGCCAACCGAACAAATCGAGAACCGGATCAAGGAGTATTACGGCACCGACACCTCCAGCATGGAGGAGGTGCTCAAGCAACTCGGCGAAGCCGGCGAGATGCTCCAAATTCGTGGCGATGATGGAACTGCCGCGGCAGTTGAAGCGGAGGCAAACGCCACGCCCATCATCCGCTTTGTTGATCTAATTTTGTATCAAGCGATTCAGGACCGGGCGAGTGACATTCATTTCGAACCATTCGAGAACGAATTTAAAATTCGCTACCGCGTGGACGGCGCGCTTTATGAAATGTCCCCTCCGCCGCGGCATCTCGCGCTTCCTGTCATCTCGCGCGTCAAAGTGATGGCGAACATGAACATCGCGGAGCGCCGCCTGCCACAAGATGGACGCATTCAAAAAAACATTGCCGGACGCAGTATCGATCTTCGCGTCTCGACTCTGCCGACGCAGTTTGGCGAAAGCGTCGTGCTGCGCGTGCTCGATCGTACCACCGTAAATCTCGATCTCGAGATGCTGGGAATGCCCGATTATATTCACAATTACATTCTTGAGATTATTCAGCGGCCGAATGGGATTTTCATCGCGACCGGGCCCACCGGTTCGGGAAAAACGACCACCCTTTATTCGTGCCTGCGCCAGATCAACACGATCGATTCTAAATTGCTCACCGCGGAAGAGCCGGTCGAGTACGATCTGGAAGGAATCGTGCAAGTACCGGTAAACGAAGCAATCGGTCTGACCTTCGCGCGCGTGCTGCGCGCGTTCCTGCGGCAGGATCCGGATCGCATTATGGTGGGGGAAACGCGCGATTTGGAGACGGCGCAGATTTCGATTCAGGCGTCGCTCACGGGGCATCTCGTATTCACAACCCTTCACACAAATGATGCGCCAGGTGCGATCACCCGGTTGATCGACATGGGCGTGGAGCCTTTTCTGATTTCGTCCACGCTTGAAGCGGTGCTCGGTCAACGGTTGCTGCGAAGTATTTGTCCAAACTGCCGATCCACCTACCAGCCAAACGACGCGCTCCTGTTGCAGCTGGAGATTGCGCGGCGCGATATTGGTCAAAAGAGTTTTTATTACGGCAAAGGTTGCGACGCGTGCAATCAAACCGGCTACAAAGGCCGCAAAGGAATTTATGAACTCTTGCGAGTCACCGACCCAATCCGCGAGTTAATTAACGAACGCGCACCGACGGTGGTGCTGAAACAAAAGGCGATTGAGCTTGGGATGGTCACTTTGCGACAGGATGGTTTACGCAGCATCTTCGCCGGCGACACCACGATCGAAGAAGTGTTGAAGTATACCTAGCGCTCTCGCGCTCTCATGCGCGGTGATTCACTGCACTCGACAGTTTTTCGCGAGCCGTTTATTCTTCGTTAGATCGACAATCGTATGCCCCGGTACACCTACGTCGCACTTGATTCACGCGGCCAAGAATCCACTGGTCTGGTCGAGGCCAGCTCAACCAACGAAGCGATCGGTCAACTTCGTCAAGCTGGATATTTTCCAACGAACGTCTACGAAGAAGGCAAGAGCGGCGGCCCCGATGGAAAGGCGGCGCGAGGATCGACAAAAACTGTTCGCCCGACGGAACGAACCAAGATTGCGCGCACTCAAATCACGCTTTTCCAGCGGAAAAAAATTAAACCGAAGATTCTGATGATCTTCACGCGGCAACTCGCCACCTTGATTGACGCGGGCTTGCCTTTGTTGCGTGGTCTCAACGTGTTAGCGAAACAAGAACGCGATGCCGTCTTAAATAGGACAATCAATAATCTGGCCGAGTCAGTCCAAGGCGGCAGCACATTTTCCGAAGGCCTCGCGCAGCATCCGCGGATCTTTAACGACCTTTACGTAAACATGGTCAAGGCAGGCGAACTCGGCGGTGTGCTCGAGGTCGTGCTCACCCGATTGGCCGAATTTCAGGAAAAAGCCGCCAAGATTAAGAATAAGGTCGTGGCGGCAATGGTCTACCCGATCATCGTCATGTGCATGGCTGTGGCCATCCTCTCATTCTTGCTCGTCTTCATTGTGCCCAAGTTCGAAGCGATCTTTCACGACATGCTCGGTGACAAACCGCTGCCGACCATCACGCTCTTTGTCATCGGCGTGAGCAGATTCGTCCAAAACCATTGGCTCGTTCTCATTGGCCTGATCATCGTCGCGATCGCCGGCTACAACTTTTTCAATCGCACCGCCGCCGGTAGATCGACCATTGATCGCTTCAAGCTTCGCATTCCGCTTTTTGGTGATGTGATCCGAAAGACCGCGATCTCACGGTTTTCGCGCACTCTCGGAACGCTCGTCACCAGCGGTGTTCCGATATTGCAAGCGCTCAACATTACCCGCGCAACGGCCGGCAATATGGTAATCTCCCGCGCCATTGCGCAGGTCCACGACAGCGTGAAGGAAGGCGAATCGATCGTGCAACCACTCGAAGCGAGCGGTGCATTCCCGCCGATGGTGATTAGCATGATCGACGTCGGCGAAGAAACCGGTCAGCTACCTCAGATGCTTTTGAAAATCGCGGACGTTTACGATGACGAAGTCGATAATTCTGTCGCCACCCTCACCGCCATGCTTGAGCCGATCATGATCGTCTTTCTTGCGCTCGTTGTTGGTACGATCGTCATCGCGTTATTCATGCCGCTCATCAGCATCATCAGCGGTTTGCAGCAGCAAACGTAACGAGTGCAGCAAGGACATGTCGATCTTGCGCGAAAGTTGTAGAGGCGTTTGTGCCAAACGCCTAACTAGTGGATTCGGCGCTTGCCACAAGCGCCGCTACAA
>JALYUC010000209.1 GCA_030853965.1 Verrucomicrobiota bacterium
TGCGCTGCGCTCGTGCTGTTTATGACGCTGCCCGGTCTCGCTCTTTTCTACGGTGGCCTTGTGCGCGCGAAAAATGTTTTGTCGATCCTGGCGCAATGTCTCGGCATCGCCGGGCTGGTCGCGATTCTTTGGTGGGCAGTGGGATATTCCCTGGTTTTCTCACGCGGATCTCCGGTCATCGGAGGATTGAAATTTGCCTTTCTACGCGGGGTAAACGCGCAACCAAACGGTGATTATTCCTACTGGGTCTCGCACAATGTTTTCGCGATCTACCAACTGATGTTCGCAATTATCACGCCGGCTTTGATTATCGGCGCCATCGCAGAGCGAATGAGATTTGCGGCTGTGCTCCTCTTCGTCGCAGTCTGGATGTTTCTCGTTTATTTTCCGATCGCGCACATGGTCTGGGGTATCGACGGTTGGATGAATGGCGTCTGGAACTCAGCCGCGAAAATTACCGCAATCGATTTCGCCGGTGGCACAGTGGTGCATATGACGTCGGGTTGGTCGGCGCTCGTCCTCTGCATTCTGCTTGGACATCGGCTCGGTTTTCGCAAAGAAATCCTAGCGCCGCACAGCATGGTGCTTTGCATGGTCGGAACGGGAATGCTCTGGGTCGGGTGGTACGGATTTAACGCGGGCAGCGCACTTGGAGCGGATGCGATCGCGGCGAATGCATTCACAACGACCACGCTCGCGACTGCGGTCGCGTCATTCACATGGGCCATGCTTGAGTACACCTTGCGAGGCAAGCCGAGTGTGCTTGGATTTTGTTCCGGAGCAATCGGCGGGCTCGTCGTCATCACGCCCGCGTGCGGATATGTCGATCCAACGGGCAGCGTCATCATCGGCGTGACCGCTGGTGTGGTACCGTTTTTCGCCTGCACAAAATTGAAATCGTGGTTTCACTACGACGATGCGCTCGATACTTTCGGTGTGCACGCCGTCGGTGGAACGCTGGGCGCCTTTCTCACCGGCGTCTTTGCGACCGCATCGGTGAATCCAAATTTAACAAAACTCGTTGGCAATGCGCTTTGGCTCGAACAACTAAAGGCGATTGCGATCACCATCGCACTTGCCGTTACTGGTAGCGCGATCATCGGCGCGATTGTTCGCGGCACAATCGGTCTGCGCATTGCGCCAGAGGTCGAGCGGCAAGGTCTCGACATCAACGAGCACGGAGAAGAAGGCTACATGACTTCGGGTTAGTTTTTATGAGAAGGCTCCTTTCTATTTTTGGATCGGCGCTCGGCTTCGCGCTGATGACGAGCGCAGCATTTCCGGCGGCGGATATCGCGGCTGAATCAAAACGTGCGAATGAATTCTTCGACAAATGTTGGGATGAAATTCTTGCGCGCCACCCGGTGGACGAATCGTTTTACGGGATCAAAACGCATTACGATCAGTTGGAAGATTTGTCCGATGAAAAGGCGGCGGCCGATCTGGCGGTTTGGCAGCGAAACCTCGCAACCTTAAAGCGCGACTTCAAACTCGAGGCGCTCGATCCGCAGACTCAGCTCAGCTGCAGATTATTCGAACGCGAAGTGGAGCGGGAAGCCGAACAGTTTCGGTTTCGGTTCGACACCTATTCGGTAAGCCAGATGCGCGGGGTGCACTCTCAAATCCCGGCCTTCCTGATCAATATTCACAAGATCGACAATCGAAAGGACGCGGAGGCGTACATCGCGCGCTTGAACGCGATTCCGAAGCTGTTCGATCAGCTGATCGTGAATTTGCGCGCTCGGGAGGACAAAGGGGTAATCCCGCCGCGCTTTGTTTTTCCACTCGTGCTCGACGCGTGTCGAAAAGTAATTGCGGGTGAGCCCTTCGATTCAAGCGGTAACAGCAGTCCATTGCTGGACGATTTCACGAAAAAAGTGGGCGCGCTGAAAGTGGTCGCTCCCGCCGAACGGGATCGCTTGATTTCGGACGCGAAGAAAGCGCTGACTGAATCGGTCAAGCCAGCTTACGAAAAGCTGATTGCATATTTCGAAGATCAATCGAAGCGCGCGAAGGACGACGCGGGGGTGTGGAGATTCTCTGACGGCGCGGCATTCTATAATTCGGCGTTGCGACTGACCACGACAACGAACTTAACCGCGAACGAAATTCACGAAATCGGTTTGAAAGAGGTTTCTCGCATTCAAAGCGAGATGACCAAAATCAAGGACAAGGTCGGGTTCAAAGGCGATCTCCAAGCATTTTTCAAATTTATGCGCGAAGATCGACAATTCTATCTGCCCGATACGGATGACGGTCGCGCGAAGTATCTGGCCCGTGCGGTCACGATTATCGACACGATGAAAAAGCGTCTCGATGAGCTTTTCATCACGAAACCGAAAGCGGACATCGTGGTGAAGGCGGTGGAGAAGTTTCGGGAGAAATCCGCCGGCAAGGCATTCTACCAGCAGCCCGCTCCCGATGGAACGCGACCGGGAATGTTTTATGTAAACCTGCGAAACATGCCGGACAATCCAACATACCAATTGGAATCGCTGGCGTATCACGAGGGCATACCTGGTCATCACATGCAGATCGCGATTGCTCAGGAACTCAGTGGCATTCCGAAGTTCCGGAAATTTTCACACGCCTACACTGCTTACACGGAAGGGTGGGGCCTTTATAGTGAACTGACACCGAAGGAGATAGGTTTTTATCAAGACCCGTACTCTGATTTCGGGCGACTATCACTCGAGCTTTGGCGCGCCGGACGATTGGTCACTGACACGGGAATTCATGCGAAGCGCTGGACGCGCGAGCAAGCAATCAAATATCTCGTTCAGAACACCCCGAATACTGAGAACGACTGCATCGATTCAATCAATCGTTATATCGTCATGCCGAGCCAGGCGACCGCTTACAAGATCGGCATGCTGAAAATCCTTGAGCTGCGCGAGAAGGCGAAGAAGCAACTCGGGAACAAGTTCGATCTTCGCCAGTTTCACGAAGTCGTGTTGACCAATGGCGCCGTGCCTCTCGATTTGCTCGAGGGACTTGTCGATAGCTGGGTCAAATCAAAACAGAACGGGTGATGTAACTGACGCGTCATCGCGGCGCCGAAACAGCGTGGGGTTCGAAAAAATTCGTGACATTGGTCGAAAATTCGTTTTTCCGAAGCGTACTTCCCGTGGGTGAAAAC
>JALYUC010000192.1 GCA_030853965.1 Verrucomicrobiota bacterium
CTCCGCCGCCTTTCCCAGACCGACAATGGAAGCAACGTTCTCAGTCCCAGCACGACGTCCGTTTTCCTGCCTGCCTCCGATAATTGAAGCCGAAAAGCGCGCATGGCGACTTACGTAGAGCGAACCCACGCCTTTTGGTCCGTGGAGCTTGTGCGCCGACAGAGAAAGCAAATGGATCGCGCTATCACCGAGACGGATCGGGATTTTGCCAACCGCTTGGACAGCATCAGTATGAAAAAGCACGTGTTTATCACGACAAATCGTTGCGATTTTCTCGACCGGAAATAGGACCCCGGTTTCATTATTGGCCCACATCATTGAGACGATTGATGTATCGGGACGAATCGCTTGCTCGACTTCGCTTAGATCGACATTTCCATCTCGATCCACTCCGAGAAATGTTACTTCACATCCTCGCGTGGCCAACTCCTCGCAATGTCGGCGAACCGCGCTGTGTTCAACTGCAGTCGTAACGATATGTTTCCCTCGCGGCTCAAATTGCAGCGCGGAATTAATTGCTGCGTTATTAGACTCAGTCCCGCAACTCGTGAAGACAATCTCCGAGGGTTCGCAGTCGAGCAGCGCTGCTACTTGCTCCCGCGCGTGATCGATTGCCCGCCGCACCCGCCCGCCAAATTGGTAGCCGCTCGAGGGATTGCCGTAAAATTTGGTCAGAAATGGCAACATCTCCTCAACCACCGCCGGATCGAGTCGTGTGGTCGCGTTGTTATCGAGGTAAACGATATCCTCGTCCGCGATCATTGTTTCGATCTTACGACGGTGGCGTCGCGCCGTAAATCATTCTTCCGGTCGCGGCTCCGCGCCTGGGTGCTTTGCGCGGTGGTGCGTGTAACGAAAGTAGAGATTCCGCAGATAGATCGGCAGAGGCAACAAGCTTTGCAGCACGCCGACGGAATCGTGCCGGTAGATCGCAAAATAGGCCAGTAGCAGGAACGATCCGAGCGCGCTGCATTCCCAGAAACCAAAAGGGATCACGCTCTTGCGCGCCCGCTCCGAAGCGAGCCATTGGAGCAAGAAACGCAGACCGAAAATAAGACTACCGCTCCAGCCGATAATTTTCCAAAAATTGAACGCGATACCGAACACTTTGGTTTCGGCCAAAAAGTGAAAGCTTTCCATAACGGCGCAAACGTTGGGACAGATCACCCGCCCTGAACAGCTTTTTGTTCACGGCGACTTTTCGCCTAAACTCCACACCGATGATGTCGATCTGGGACCTGGCGAATCCACAATTGCGTGATCTGGCGGTTTACCAACCAGGTAAACCGATCGAGGAAACTGCCCGCGAGCTCGGTGTCGATCCAAAAGACATTATCAAACTCGCCTCAAACGAAAACCCGCTCGGTCCTTCGCCAAAAGCCTTGGCTGCGATGCGAGACGCTTTGCCAAACGCCCAGCTTTATCCGGATGGGGGCGGATTCTATTTACGTGACGCTCTTGCCACAAAACTGAATTTCGCTCGCGAGAACATCGTCCTCGGCAACGGATCCAACGAAATAATCGAATTTCTCTGCCACGCGTTTCTCGACCGCGGCGATGATGTGATCATATCCGAGCATGCGTTTATCGCATACAAGCTAATCGCCGGACTTTTTGGCGCCCGGACAGTCGAAGTCGCGACTCCGGACTATCACCATGACTTGGAAGCGATTCTGGGCGCCATCACACCGAAAACCCGTCTCATCTTCATCGCGAACCCGAATAATCCGACGGGCACTTTGATCTCGCAGTCGAAGATCGACAATTTTCTTTCACGCGTGCCCAAGCACATCGTAGCGGTATTCGACGAAGCATATTTCGAGTTTCTCGATGATCCACCGACTGTGCTTCGCTACGTTCGCGAAGATCGAAACGTCGTTGTGCTCCGCACCTTTTCAAAAATACACGGCCTGGCCGGATTACGAGTTGGTTATGGTATCGCGCACCCCGAATTGATTCAGGTTTTACAAAAGACGCGCGAACCTTTCAACGTGAACTCAATTGCGCAGGCCGGCGCGCTCGCCGCGCTCACGGATGAAGCGCATCAACGCGAGACCAAGCGCGTAACCGACGAAGGCCGCGCATATCTGCAGGAGCAATTTGCCGCAATGGATTTTCGGTTCGTGCCGAGCGCCGCGAATTTCGTGATGGTAAACGTCGGCGAAGGTGCCGCCGTGTTTAAAAAATTGCTGGCCAACAAAGTCATCGTGCGGCCGCTAAAAGGTTACAACTTGCCGGAATGGGTTCGGATTTCCGTGGGAACGATGGAACAAAATCGAAAATGCATCGCAGCGCTGAAGAAAGTTCTCTCGAAAGATCGACACGCGTGAGACACAATGATCAAGCGGTCATTGCGGAAGACACCATCGCCGCGATCTCCACTCCCGCGGGTGAAGGCGCCATTGCCCTTGTCCGCATTTCCGGCGTCGATGTGGTGGCGGTCGCCGATACAATCTTTCGCGGCAAAGAAAAGCCTTCGCGTTTCTCTTCACACGTTCAACACCTCGGTGAAGTTGTCGATGAAGCGAACCGAACGGTCGATCAGGTCATGATGTCGGTCCACCGCGCTCCCGCCAGTTACACGGGGGAAGATTTGGTTGAGATCAGTTGTCACGGCGGCATGCTCGTGACTGCGCGAGTCCTTGAGACTTGTCTGCGCGCTGGCGCGCGCGCGGCTCGTCCCGGGGAATTTACCGAGCGCGCCTTTTTGAACGGCAAGATGGATCTCACCCAAGCCGAAGCCGTGATTGATCTGATTCGCGCAAAAACGGACCTCGCGTTGCGTTCGGCCACCGAACAACTCGAAGGCCGGCTCGGCGAAAAAATGAAACAGATTCGCGATGAACTGGTGTCGCTAATCGCACACATCGAGGCGTCGATCGATTTTCCGGAAGAAGGGATCGCGCCTGACGCAGGAAAAAAGTTGCGCGATCGGCTTGATTCGATTCGCGAGAAGATGTCGATCTTACTGGCGACGGCAGACCAAGGCCGAATCCTGCGGGAGGGTGTGCGCGTAGTGATCTACGGTGCGACCAACGCAGGCAAATCGAGTCTGCTCAATCGCCTGCTCGGTTATGATCGCGTGATTGTGAGCGAAACTCACGGGACAACCCGTGACACGATCGAGGAAGTGATCAACCTCCGTGGTCTGCCAATCCGTTTGCTCGACACCGCCGGATTACGGCTCTCTGCCGATCACCTCGAACGCGAAGGAGTCGCGCGCACGGAGAAATCATTGGGAGCCGCAGATTTGCGTCTTCACATCGCCGATCGAAACGCCTCGAAGCCGGCGGATTTTGACACGCGCCCTGCAAACGGCGCTGAACTCGTGGTCCTGAATAAGAGCGATTTGCCGGAACACGCTGACTGGAAGAATCACAAAGCGCTGCGGATTTCCTGTATGACTGGCGACGGTCTGCCAGAGTTGGAGACAGAGATTCTGGCCGGCATCACCAAAGAAAATTTGCGTCCGGAAAGTATGGTCGCCATCAACACGCGACATCGCGATTGTCTCCGGCGCGCTTTGGAAGCATCCGATCGCGCGCGTCAAGCGATGAGCGACGCCCTTGCTCCAGACTGCGTCGCTGTCGATCTTAAGGAAGCGCTGCGCGCTGTTGGCGAAGTGATTGGCGCTGTCGATACCGAACAAATTTTGGATTCCGTTTTCAGCCAATTCTGTATCGGAAAATGAAGAATGCCTACGAGCGATTCGTTAGGCCGCTCTTTTTTTCGCTCGACCCGGAAACGGCGCATCATTTCGCGCTCGGCTGCCTTCGGCTCGCTTCCCATCTCGATCTTGCATTGCGACTCCTGCAACATTTTCAACCGCCGCCGAAACCAGTAACGCTTTTCGGACTTACTTTTCCAAATCCAATCGGCTTGGCGGCCGGCTTTGACAAAGATGGCGTTGCCCTTCCGGCTTGGGCCGCGCTCGGCTTCGGCTTCGTCGAGGTCGGAACCGTCACGGCGAAAGCGCAGCTGGGAAATCCAAGGCCGCGCATCTTTCGCTACCCCGAGCAGCGAGCGTTAATTAACCGTCTCGGTTTCAACAACGACGGCGCAGACATCGTGGCAAATCGATTAAGCCAACTTCGTGAGAGTGGCCGCTGGCCGGCAATTCCCCTGGGCATCAACATTGGCAAATCGAAAATCACGCCCGTTGATCAGGCCCCGGATGATTACCTGCATTCTTTTCGCCGGCTTCGGAATTTCGCGGATTACTTCGTCCTCAACGTCAGTTCTCCGAATACTCCCGGGCTGCGCTCCCTGCAGGAGCGCGAGGCGTTGTCGATTCTGCTGCGCGGCGTGGCTGATGAAAATCGCACCGCCAAACCGACCCTGGTGAAAATCTCACCCGACCTTTCGCTTTCCGAGCTCGACGATATCATTGCGACCTGCGAAGAAAACCAGGTCGCCGGAATTGTTGCGACCAACACGACGCTTGATCATTCCGCTATTCCGTTCGCGCGCAATCAAACCGGCGGTTTAAGCGGCGCGCCGTTGCGCGAGAAATCCACCGCTCTCGTGCGTGAGATCAGGAAAAGATCGACAATCCCCATCATCGCTTCCGGCGGAATTGCTGATCTCGAATCGGCCCGTGAAAAAATCGAAGCTGGCGCGCAGCTGGTTCAGATTTACACCGGCTACATTTACCGCGGGCCCGACTTGCTCCGCGAGATCGTCGAAAAGTTATAGGCATTTCGGACGTGAAGCTTTCGCATAAAATCGGAAAACTGGCGTCGGCTGAGACGTTTCATCGCAGCCGGCGAAAAATCCGCCGACTTCTCTCGCCCATTCCGTTGCGCCCGCTCCTCGCGCAGATCGACCAGGAGCGATTGCGCGAAATCCAGCAACGGTATGCTTCGTCGCCGGAAAGTTACGCGAAGTATGCAGCCGTGGAACGCTGGCTGAATCGTCACATCAAAAAGATCCAAGACCTGGGCCTGGATCGCTCTCCGCCCAAAGAGATTCTCGATCTAGGGTGCGGCGGTGGTTTCTTCCTTTTTATCGCGAAACAATTTAGTCACTCCGTCACCGGTTTGGACATTGATGAGTTCCCGCTTTTCAATGAACTGCTCGCTCTGTTTGAAGTGCCGCGAAAAGTGTGGGCGATAAAACCTTTTGAGGCGCTCCCGGATTTCGCCCGCAAATTCGACTGGATCACCGCCTTCTCCACCAGGTTTAATCGCGACCGCGAAGATCGACATGTCTGGGGAGTAAAAGAGTGGGACTTTTTTCTGGATGATTTAGCGCACCATCTGCGGTCCGGCGGGAAAGTTTTTCTCGAGATCAATTCAGGAAAGACAAGGTCATTTTATCCAAATGAAGTGCGCGAGCTCTTCCGTGCCCGCGGCGCAAGGCTGGAACGCGATTACGTTTATTTTCCAAAGGGATTGTAGAGGCGCTCGTTACCAGCGCCGCTACGACCTACGGCGTCGGCGACTCTACCGGAG
>JALYUC010000195.1 GCA_030853965.1 Verrucomicrobiota bacterium
ACGATCAACGGATCAAAGCGTGGGCGTTCTTTTGCTTCGAAGATATTTACGACCGCCGCGGGGTTGAGCGCGTCGGCGGCAAGTCCATAAACTGTCTCGGTTGGCAAGGCGACGATTTCGCCGTTGCGAAGCAATTCAACCGCCGCGGCGCGGTCGGTCGAAATCTTGGTTTTCACTTCGGCAGCTTGGCGGCGAGTACGCCGTCGGTCTGCTTCTTGCGAAAGGCTTGATAGCTCTGGCGAATCTGTTCGTTGGAGGTTGCAAGGATCGCTGCCGCCAGGAGCGCGGCATTCTTCGCGCCGGCAGAACCAATTGCAAGTGTGCCTACGGGAATGCCACCTGGCATCTGCGCCATCGACAGCAATGAATCTAACCCCTGCAGCGACTGCGATTGCATTGGCACACCGAGAACTGGCAGCCACGTATAAGCCGAAGCGACGCCGGCCAAATGCGCCGCGCCGCCCGCAGCAGCGATAATTACCCGGATTCCGCGATCTGCAGCTTTGCGCACAAAGTCGGCGGTAGCATCCGGGGTGCGGTGGGCGGAAAGAACATGCGCCTCATTCGGAATGCCGAGCTCATCCAGGGTTTTCACGCAACTCGACATTGTTTCCCAATCAGACGTGCTGCCCATAATCACGGCCACGAGTGAAGAAGATTTGGTTTCAGCCATGTTGGAATTGTAGCGAAGATGCCGATCTTTTCATTGTCGATCTTCAAACGCATATTGCACGATGGATCGCAGCGGCAAATCGATCGTTCTCATCGGTATGATGGGGGCGGGGAAAACGTCAGTCGGCCGTTGTTTGCAGCGACGCACCGATCTCGATCGATTCGATACGGATGAAATCATCGCTTCGAAATTCGGGCTGCTGATTCCGGAAATTTTTGCCACGCATGGGGAAGAGCGATTTCGCGATGCCGAAACGGAGACGCTTCGAGAGTTGGTCGTTAGGGAAGCGGTGATTGTGGTTACGGGTGGAGGGATTGTTCTACGGGAAGAGAATGTCGATCTTCTGAAACAAATGGGGACGGTCGTCTGGTTGGAAGCTAAAGAAAAAACGCTTTTTGAGCGAGCATCGCGTCGAGGCAACCGGCCGTTGCTGCAAACGGAAAATCCTCGAGCTACGCTTTCCGATATATTGCGCGCCCGCACGCCGCTCTACACAAAGGCGGCTGATCTACGCGTGGACACGACCAGACTGACGCATGACGAAATCGCGGACGTTATTTTGGATGAAATCGAAAAACGAATTGTGCCGCGGTAGTGCTAAGATCGACAATATGCAGTCCGACGTCTCCAACGCCGAGTTGAAGGCTCAGCTTGTTTCGTTCGCGAGCCGGATTGGATTTGATTCGTGCCGCATAACCGATTGCTCTTTGCCACTCCACGCAGATGAATTTCGCACCTGGCTGCAAGATGGCGCCGCGGGAGAAATGGACTACATGCAACGTGGAGAAGAGAAACGCTGTGACCCGCAAAAGGTTTTGCCGGGTGCACGCTCAGTGATCGTCTTGGCATTGAACTATTTTCAAGGCGAAGAAGTGCGACGATCACAGACCGCCGCTACAGGAAGAATCGCACGTTACGCGTGGGGCGATGATTACCACGATGTCATCGCGACGAAGTTGAACAAGATCGACAATTTCCTTCGCGAATTTGGCGGCAATCAAAAATGTTATGTCGATACCGGTCCGGTGCTGGAGCGCGATCATGCGGCGCAAGCGGGAATCGGCTGGCACGGTAAGAGCACGATGCTTGTGGATGAGCAATTAGGGACCTGGTTTTTCCTGGCGGAAATTTTAACAACCCTCGAATTGCCACCCGATGCTCCGGCACGCGACCGTTGCGGATCATGCGAGCGCTGTATCACTGCTTGTCCGACCGGCGCGATCACCGGGCCACATCGATTGGATGCGCGCCGGTGCATTTCATATTTGACGATCGAGCTGAAAGGCGCGATTCCGGTCGAATTTCGCACGCTGATCGGCGATCGCATTTTTGGTTGTGACGATTGCCTGGACGCCTGCCCATGGAATCGATTCGCCCAGTCCTCAAGCGAAAGCGCGTTTGCCGCGCGTGCATCGACAATAGGCATGGCGTTGCGCGATTATTTGAAACTCGGCGACACAGAGTTTCGCAATTTGTTTCGTAATTCGCCAATCAAGCGAATCAAGCGTCGCGGATTTTTGCGAAATGTTTGCGTCGCGCTCGGAAATGTCGGCGACGAATCCGATTTGCCAGCACTCGAAAGCGCGGCGGCGGACGGAGAGCCATTGATCGCGGAGCACGCGACATGGGCGATTGAACAGATTCGCCAAAGATCGACATCGTTGAATCCAAATCCGTTTCCCGTGCATCCAAATGATGCATATGAACGGGATTTACTTTCCAAGAGTCCAATCTGCGATTAATTCAGACGCGTTCACGCCTGCGAACGCTCCTCCGATGCACCAAACGGCCACGACACCTGAAGCTACGGCGATTCGCAAGAAGCGGCCGTGGAGCCGTAAACGTAAAATCATTTTCGGCGCGATCGGTCTGCTCGTGCTGTGGATTGTTGTGTCGATCATTCTGAGCAAACGCGAGAAACCGATTCCGGTAACGACAGAAAAGGCGGTCCGCAAAACGATTCTGCAAACGGTTTCAGCTACGGGAAAGGTGCAACCCGAAATCGAAGTAAAAATCTCACCAGAAGTTGCGGGCGAGATCATTGAGCTGCCGGT
>JALYUC010000003.1 GCA_030853965.1 Verrucomicrobiota bacterium
GTCGCGGACTTGCTACGCCCAGGGAGCAATTGCTGGAAAAACTCAGTGCGGCTGGCTACGAGCGCACTGCGCAGGTTACGACTCGGGGACAATTCGCAGTGCGCGGTGGGATTCTCGATCTTTACTCCTGGCAGGCGCAGTTGCCCGTGCGCATCGAATTTTTTGGTGACGAAATTGAATCGCTACGCGAGTTCGACATCGATACCCAAACTTCCGTCCGCGATTTGACGAGCGTCGCTGTTCTGCTCGGCGCAGCCGAGGAACTGAACGGCAGTGTGCGAGACTATCTCGCGGCCGATCATTGGAAGATCGACATCGAACCGGAGGACGATTCCGACGCACAAATTCGCATCAGCGAAGGCTGGATCGAAACTGGTCCCGAAGATTTTAGCGGCGCCTTTCAGGAATGCGACGCCGGCGAGTTTGCGGCGGGCGATTTCGTCCTCGCGGAAGCGAAACGCACCCAATTCGTCGCGCGATTAAACGAATGGCGGGCGAATGATGCTCGCGTCGTCATTTATTTTCAAACGGAAGGCGAAATCGAACGGTTCCGCGAGATTATTGGCGACAGCAGGGTGGAACATGTCGATCTTGTCGAGGGCATACTGCCTCGCGGATTTTGCTTTCCGTCGGCAAATCTTGTCGTCCTTTCGGCCGCGGAATTGTTTGGCCATTTCACGCCACATGCGCGACGGCGATTGCGTCGCGCCGAGCGCCATCGCGCCCAGATCGACTTCAGCGAGCTCAATGAAGGCGACTACATCGTTCACCTTGAGCATGGCGTAGGTCGATTTCTTGGTCTGCAAAAGTTAAACGCAGAACAATCGCAAGAAGTTCTGACCCTCGAATTTGCCGACGAGGCCAAACTTTATGTGCCGCTCGAGCAGGCTTATCTGATTTCGCGTTACGTCGGTATAGGCAAAAAATCTCCACCCCTCAGCTCACTGGCGGATGCGAGATGGGCGCGAGCCAAGAAAAACGCCGCGGCTTCGATCTTTGATTACGCCGGTAAGATGCTTGCGCTCCAAGCGGAGCGTGAAACCCAATCCGGTCACGCCTTTGGCCCGGATACAAAATGGCAGGTTGAATTCGAGCGTTCATTCCCGTTCCGCGAAACGCCCGATCAACTCAAAGCAATCATCGAAACGAAGATCGACATGGAACGTCCGCGCTCGATGGATCGTCTCATCTGCGGGGATGTTGGCTTCGGCAAGACGGAAGTTGCGATCCGAGCCGCGTTCAAAGCGGTAATGGAAGGAAGACAGGTCGCAGTGCTGGCTCCGACAACTGTCCTCGCACAGCAACACTTCGAAGTTTTTCGGCAGCGAATGCTGGACTATCCCGTGCGCATCGAGATGCTCAGCCGGTTTCGCACTCAGGGGGAACAACGAAAAGTTCTCCAGCTTCTGCGCGAAGGAGGAGTCGATATCGTAATTGGAACGCACCGGCTCATTTCCGGCGATCTCGTGTTCAAACATCTCGGCCTGGTCGTAATCGACGAGGAGCAGCGCTTCGGCGTTCTACACAAAGAAAAGTTCAAAGAGCTTTTTAAGCTGGTCGACGTCCTGACCCTTTCCGCGACGCCGATTCCGCGCACGCTCTATCTTTCGCTCGTCGGCGTGAAGGACATGTCGACGATCGAGACGCCGCCACTTAATCGATTGCCGGTGGAAACGGTCGTGTGCGGTTATGACGAACGAATCATCCGCGACGCGATCAATCGCGAACTTGAGCGACAAGGTCAGGTTTTTTTCCTGCACAACCGCGTGCAAACAATCGAACAGATGCGCGAGAAGATTGTCGATCTTTGTCCGAATGCACGAGTCGATATTGGCCACGGACAAATGGATGCGGACGAGCTCGAAGACGTCATGGCGCGCTTCGTCGGCGGAAAAATCGATGTGCTCGTTTGCACCACCATTATCGAAAGCGGCCTCGATATCCCCAACGCGAACACGATTATCATCGATCGCGCCGACCGTTTTGGTCTGGCCGATCTGTATCAATTGCGTGGTCGCGTCGGCCGGGCCGAACACAAAGCCTACGCTTATCTTCTCCTCCCGCGCGAAATGATGTCGATCGGCGCAGCGCGAAAACGAATCAACGCGATCAAGCAATACAGCTCGTTAGGCGCGGGCTTTCGCATCGCCATGCGCGACCTCGAGATTCGCGGCGCGGGCAGCATTTTGGGGACGGCGCAAAGCGGCCACATCAGCGCAGTTGGATTCGATTTGTATTGCCAGTTACTCAAGCAGGCGGTCGCGCAACTCAAAGGCGAGAAAAGACCATTACGTCTTGATGTCGATATTCGATTGGATTTTGTCGCCACGAACGAAGCGGAGTTCGCACAATTCGGTGCGGAACAGCGCGTTCCCGCGTTCGTCCCGAGCAATTATGTCAACGACACGGCACTACGAATTCAGGTGTATCGTCATCTCGCCGAGATTACGACCGCCGAACAGCTGCAACGGCTTCAACGTGAGTGGCGAGATCGCTTTGGAAAACCTCCAGCCGCCGTTGACAACTTGTTTCTTCTCACCGAGATCAAGCTCGCCGCCGCGAAATCAGAAGTTACCCGCGTGGAGGTGCGCGAGCGCAAGTTGATGCTCACGCGGCACGGGGATTTTGTACTTGTGGGTGGCAAATTCCCTCGTTTAGTTGCGGGTAGAATCGAACAGCATCTAGGGGAAGTTCTGGAGCTGATGCAGAAACTTTGAAGCACATCATTCGTCTCTTTATTATCACGTTGGTAGGCGCGCTGGCGTGGCCACTTTCGCCGCTATGTCAAGCCGCTTACGCGGCGGATCCGGAGGTGGTCGATGGCATTGCCGCCGTCGTGAATGGCGATATCGTCACCTTCTCACAAGTCCGCGCGCTGGTCGCTCCGCGCGAAAAGTTGCTCCGCTCGCAACATGCCGGCGCGGACCTTGGCAAACAAATCAAGGAAGCGCGCGAGGCGGCGTTAAGAGACTTGATCGACCGGCAACTCATCATTCAGGCTTTCAAAAAGGAAAATTATCAAATCCCCGATCACTTCGTTGATCAACGGATGCACGAAATCATCCAGGAAAACTTCGGCGGCGACCGCAACACGTTTATTAAAACGCTGGAGGCCCAGAATTATACGCTCGGCGAATTTAAAAAGTTGGAAACCGAGAGAATGATCGTCCAGGCCATGCGCAGTAAGAATGTTAAGCTGAACATGATCGCGTCACCCACCAAGGTGGAAGAATATTACAACGCCCATCGCGACGATTTTACCGCCAAGCAGCAGGTAAAGTTGCGCCTGATTATGATCCCCAGCCACGCGAATGATGGGAATGCACCGTCTCAAAGAGCGATGGCTGAGGAAATTCTGGGAAAGCTGGCTAATGGCGCGGAGTTTGATCGCATGGCCCAAATTTATTCGGAGGATAGCTCGCGTGATCTCGGCGGCGATTGGGGCTGGATCGAACGCAAGACACTGGCTGCACCGCTCGAGAAGGTCGCCTTTAATCTGCCGGTCGGAAGGATCAGCAGCATCGTCGAATTCAGCGGCAACTATTACATCCTCAAAGTAGAGGACAAGCGCGGTGGCACCACGCGTTCCCTGGCCGATGTCCGTTCCGAGATCGAGAAAAAGCTGGTCCAGGAAGAAGCGCAAAACCTTCAGGAGCGCTGGATCGCTAGCCTCCGCTCAAAGGCCTACATCAAGACGTTCTAAACGCATCTGTTTTAGTTTCATCGTTCCGGCGTCATTCACGCCGACGTTATGGCGCAATCCAAACAATCCCGGCGGATACTTTGGTATCAAGCCTTCGGCTTTCTGGTCATCATCACCTTATCCTGGTTGGACGAACTACTAAGCCTCACCGCCCGCTTTTTCGGTGGCGCTAAGTATTCAAATTGGCGCGAGAGCGCGATAGAGACCATCGTTGTCCTGGCCGTTTGGCTTCCCCTGTTTGTTATTACCAAGCGAATCTTGGCGCGACTTTACTACCTAGAAGGCTTTCTTCGAGTTTGCGCGTGGTGCCGGAAGATAGGCCGAGACAATGAGTGGCTGTTACTAGAGCAATACCTGTCGAGGGGATTCGACGTTAAAACTTCGCATGGAATATGTCCCGAGTGCGCGAAACAGATAGCCGTGGGTAAATCAAATGGCGCGTAATCTTCCATGCAGAAGCTTGCTCCGCGGCGCGGCGTTGAGGAAGATATGATGCATCAGCGCATCGGTATCACTCTGGGTGATCCAGCTGGCATTGGTCCGGAGATTGTTCGCGCTGCGCTCCAATCGAAATTGTTGCCGACGAAGGCTGATTACGTTGTCGTGGGCAATTACGCTGAGTATTCTTTAGGACAACCGACGCTTCAGACCGCGCGCGCCGCCGTCGCGGCACTTGAAGAAGCAGTGACCAGCGCCCGGCGTGGCGAACTTGCCGCGATTGTTACCGGGCCAATTCACAAAGCGCGCATGTACGAAGCGGGGTTCAAATTTCCCGGACAGACCGAGTTTTTCGCAGAACGCTGTGGCGTGAAAAACTTTGCGATGTTACTGACCGGCGGGAAACTCACCGTTGCGCTCGTCACCACCCATATTCCGTTGAGCGAAGTGCCGAGCGCTCTCAAGCAGTCCGAGATCGTGCGCGTCGGCCTTCTGCTTCTCGATTTTCTTCTTTGCCTGCCACGCCGTAGCTCGGCGGAGGCGGGTCGATCTAACAAGGCACCGCGCATTGCCGTCGCCGGACTGAACCCGCACGCCGGCGAATCAGGTAAAATCGGCCGCGAAGAAATCGAAATCATCATCCCGGCGATAGCAGAGCTGCGCGAAAAATGCGGCGCAAGATCGACAATCGACGGGCCAGCTTCTCCGGACACAATTTTTCATCGCGCAGCCGAAGGTGAATTCGACGCTGTGCTTTGCATGTATCACGATCAGGGATTGATCCCGCTGAAACTGCACGCCTTTCACGACGGCGTTAACACTACTCTCGGTTTGCCTTTTCCGCGGACGAGTCCTGATCACGGCACCGCGTTTGCGATCGCCGGCAAAGGAATCGCACGCGCCGATAGCATGATTGCGGCGATCAAGCTCGCGGTGGAGCTGACGCAAAAAAAATCATGAGGCGCATCGCCCCTTCGCATCTGGTTCTGCTCTTCTTTGTTCTATCCGTCTTTGTGTGGTCGGCGTTTCGGCCGTTCGATCGTCTTACCTGGTGGCTCGAGGTAACTCCTACAATTCTCGGCCTCTTCCTCCTTATCTTCACATATGAACGCTTCCGGTTCACGACGCTCTGTTACACGCTAATCGCTCTGCACATGGCGCTTCTCTGTGTAGGCGGGCACTACACTTACGCTCGCGTTCCTTTTTTCCTTTGGCTCGAACCAATCTTCGGCTGGCACCGTAATCATTTCGACCGACTTGGACATTTCACGCAAGGTTTCGTTCCGGCAATTATTGCGCGCGAAGTCTTGCTGCGTCTCAAAGTCATTAACCGCCGGGGATGGCTTCCGTTTCTGGTCCTCTGCATTTGTCTCGCTATCAGCGCTTCATATGAATTGATCGAATGGTCGACCGCGTTGGTTTCCGGGAGTGCCGCCACTGATTTCCTCGGCAGCCAGGGCGATGTTTGGGACACACAACAGGACATGTTCTTCGCCTTAGTGGGAGCCACGACTGCGCTGATGCTGCTCAGCGCACCACACAATCGGGCCATCGACCGCTTGGGTAACACGCTTCCAAGGTGAAGATCGAGAAGTACATTTCCGTCTTTAACATCGGTTTGCAGAACACATTTGTGTACCGGTGGAATTATTTTTTGCGCGCGCTCTTCGGCTTGATTCCACTCGCCGGCACGGTCTTTCTTTGGCGCGCCGTGTTCAAAGAGCGCGGCGGTGGACTGCACGGCTACGATTACGGATCGATGATCTATTATTACCTGCTGACGCTTTTGATCAGCAATCTCGTCACCCCGACGGAAGATGAATGGCAAATCTCGGCCGACATTCGGGAAGGCCAGATCAATTCCTTTCTAACCAAACCGATGAGTTATCTCGGCTATCGCTTTGGCATTTTCCTAAGTAGCCGCCTGGTTTACACGGCGGTCACACTGCCCCCAATCGCGCTCATCTTTCTTTACTTTCGCCATTACATCGCGCTGCCCGGACACGCGATTACCTACCTTTACGCCTTCATTTCGACATTGATGGCGGCGTTCATGCAATTTTTCATCACCTACAGCCTCGCGATGATGGCGTTCTGGATCTTGGAAATCTCGACCATCGTTTTCATTGTTTACTCATTCGAATATTTTCTCGGCGGCCAAATGTTTCCCATCGACATCATGCCGGCTGGAATACAAGCAGTCATGAAATGGACGCCGTTTTATTACGAGCTCTTCTGCCCGGTCGCGATTTTAATGGAGCGATTGCGCGGCGCTGAACTCGTGCAGGCTTTCGCGATTCAAACCGGCTGGCTCTTGCTTACATGGGCCGCGGCGCAGGCCATGTGGAAGCGGGGTCTCGGCCATTATCAAGCCGTGGGCGGTTAAACACCCGGGCATCGTAGCAAAATTACTTCGTCGTCGGCAACCCCACTGCTTTCCACGCTTTAAAGCCGCCCGCCATCGAGCGCACATTTTTGTAGCCCATCTTTTGCAAGCTCTCGGCCGCGAGCGCGGAACGACCGCCGCCACCGCAATGGCAAATGACGAATGTATTTACGTCCGGGACTTTTTCTTCGATGTCTAATTCAATCGTGCCGCGGCTGAGATGGATCGCATCCGGTACATGTTCCTCGTCCCATTCATCCTGCTCCCGTACATCGACAATTACTGTTTGGCCGCTTTTTAATTTAGTTGCCGCATCCGTTGGAGAAATTTCGGTGATGTTCTTTTTCGCGTCGGCAACCAGTTTCTCGAAACGTGTGTGTTCGGCCATATCTCTACTTTTGCCGCAGAGGACAGCGGCCGCTACAACTTTATTCGTAGCGCAACGCTTCAATCGGGTCGAGCCGCGCCGCCTTGCGCGCCGGATAAAATCCGAAGAAAATTCCCACCGCCGCGCTAACGAGGAACGCGATGACAATAGAGGCGGGCGAGATCAGAGACGGCCACTGCCGCGTCACGGCGATCGTTTTTGCGGCTGCAATTCCGAGAATAATTCCAATAATGCCGCCGACCGAGCTCAACGAAATCGCTTCGATGAGAAATTGCGTGAGAATATCGCGCCCGTGCGCCCCGACCGCCATGCGCGTGCCAATTTCTCGGGTGCGCTCAGTCACGCTCACGAGCATGATGTTCATGATCCCGATGCCGCCGACGACGAGCGAGACGCCGGCGATTGCGCCTAACAAACCGGTCATCACATCGGTCGTGGCGGTCGCCGCATCGGCGATTTCCTGCTGATTGCGCACGGTGAAATCGTCATCCCGTCCCGCGCGAATGTTGTGTCGCTGCCGCAGCAATGAAATGATCTGCTGTTGCGCGGCCGAGAGCTCGTTCGCGTTGGCCACCTGCACATTGATGTTTCGCAACGTCGTCCCGCCGGAGACGCGTTTCATCGCGCTCGTGAAGGGCATGATGACGATGTCGTCCTGGTCGACGCCCTGCGCGCTCAATCCCTTCGGCATCAAAACGCCGGTCACCATGAACGGCACGTTCTTTACGCGCAAAGTTTGGCCAATCGGGTCGTCATTGCCGTAAACCTGCGTCGCCGTTGTTCGTCCAATTACGCAAACTTTATTCGCGCTGCGCACATCCTGCGGCGTAAACGGCGCGCCATCCATCAGCGGCCACTGGCGAAGATCGAGATAATCGGCCGACTCGCCGTAAATGCGCGTGAACCAGTTTTGATTTCCCGCCGCGACCTGGGCTGTCGAAACAACTTCCTCGCTCACCGCCGTGACTTCCGGGATTTCGCGCCGGATCGCTTCCGCGTCTTCAATCTTTAACGTGCCGGCCCCACCCCAGCCGGTACGAATTCCGCTGGCTGTCGTGCTACCGGAAAAAACAAGAATGACATTTTGCCCGAGGCTCGCGATTTGTGCTTCTACTTGCGCCTTCGCGCCGTTGCCGATTCCGACCATCGCGATGACGGCGGCGACGCCGATGATGATGCCGAGCGCGGTCAGGACCGAGCGCAGTTTGTTCCGGCGCAGCGCGCGGAAGGCGACGTTAAATGTCGATCCAACTCTCATGCTTCACTTGTCGATCTTGCAACCTTTTCGAGTTCCACCGCGGCGTTGAAGCGTTGCGTTACGGCGAAATCGTCGCGCACGATCCCATCGCGCATGACCACGTTGCGGCGCGCGTAAGAAGCGATGTCTTGCTCATGCGTAACCATAATGATCGTGATTCCCCGCTCATTCAGCTCCTGAAAAATCTCCATGATCTCGACGCCCGTACGGCTGTCGAGATTGCCGGTCGGCTCATCCGCCAAAACCACTTCCGGTTCGTTGATCAATGCCCTTGCGATTGCGACCCGCTGTTGTTGCCCACCGGAAAGCTGGCTGGGATGATGATCTTCGCGGCCACCTAACCCAACCGAAGCAAGCACGCGATCAGCGCGTTCGCGTAGCTGCGCATTCGTTAGACGATTTTCGCCGTAAAGCAGCGGCAGCTCCACGTTTTCTCGCGCCGAAGTCCGCGGCAACAAATTGAAGCTTTGAAAAACGAAACCGAGTTTGCGATTTCGAATATCAGCGAGTTGATCGCGGTCTAGGACCGAAACATCAGCATCGTCGAGAAGGTATTGGCCCGCGCTCGGCCGATCGAGACAGCCGAGAATATTCATGAGTGTGGATTTTCCGGAACCGCTTGCGCCCATCAGCGCGACGAACTCGCCCCGCGCGATATCGAGTGAAACGCCGCGCACTGCCCGCACTGCCATCTCACCGCTGCGATACGTTTTGTGCACATCGACCAATCGAACCACGGTGCCGTTCTTCATGTCGATCTTGCGCTAGGGAAATCTCCGCTGCCCGCCTCCAAACGGATTCGCTGGCGGAGTAGCAGACGCGCCGGCTGATAACAACTCAGCCGTGATAACGCGATCGCCTTCCTTCAAACCTTCGAGCACTTCTGTGGAAATGCCGTCGCTGATTCCGGTTTTGATCTGCACTTGCCGCGGCGAGCTTCCGGATAAAACGTAAACCGTACGCTCGCTTTTTCGTTCGCGCCCGCTGCTCGGGCGTGCTCCGCCCGCCGAAGGTGAAGATGTCGATCTTTTCTCGGTCGGGGTCGCATCGGTCGGTCGATAGCGCAACGCCGCGTTCTTGATCTGCACGACGTCGTCGCGATGGGCGATCATGATAGAAACATTCGCCGTCATTCCCGGCTTCAATTTCAGATCGTCGTTAGTCACCCCGATGACCGTGTCGTAAGTGACCACGTTCTGCACCGTGATCGGCGCATTGCGCACTTGCACAACTTTTCCGTGAAACGTCCGCGTCGGAAAAGCGTCCACGGTAAAATCAACAGTCTGGTCCACCGTAACGACGCCGACGTCCGCTTCGGCTACGTTTGAGTCGATTTGCATTTTCGTCAGATCGTTCGCGATCGTAAAAATCACTGGCGCTTGCAAACTGGCCGCGACCGTCTGGCCAACATCGACACTCCGCGAGATCACTTCCCCATCGACCGGTGAGGTGATTTTGCAATGATCGAGATCGGCTTTCGCTTTATCGAGCGCGCCTTGTTTGATTTTCACATTGGCTTCGGCCTGATGCAGATTTGCCATCGCTTGATCGACATCAGCCTGAGCAGAATTTTTGTCGGCGAAGAGTTTTTGCGTGCGCGTTGCATTAACCTTGGCGAGTTCGAGCGCCGCCTGTGCACTGGCGAGATCACCCTCTGCCTGCGTGACCGTTGCTTGAAATAAAACCGGATCAATCTGCGCTACGACATCGCCGGCTTTTACTTTAGAATTAAAATCCGCGAACAATTTCTGAATGTTCCCCGAGACCTGGCTGCCGACTTGCACGTTTACCACCGGATTCAACGTCCCGGTTGCCGTAACCGCCTGTGTGATCGGACCGCGCGTTACAGTCGCCGTTTGATAATTCGCCGCGCCTTGCTGCCGGCACTGGCGCAGGACCAGCAAAAGAAGAAGCAATCCAACGGCGACAACCACCACAAAGAGCGAGCGTTTCATGCAGGTGGCGGTTGACTTGGCATATAACTAAAGGACAGGAGAATGTGGTGCAGCGTTACATCGAAATCTATTCCATCATGCTTCGCAACTCGCTCATCCGCGAGATGAGCTTTAAAGCGAATTTTCTGCTCTGGATGCTGGTGGAGGTGCTTTGGTTCTGCGGACAGATTGTTTTCTTCAGCATCATCTTCGGCAACGTCGATCGCATCGGCGATTGGACGAAATGGGAAGTCGTATTGCTTGTCGGCACGCACCAGATTATCGCGCAACTTTTCCAAGCCTTCTTTTTCGTGAACGTCGCAAACATTCCCGAGCTCGTGCGCACCGGAAAACTCGACTCGCTGCTCGTCTTACCGGTCGACAGTCAGTTTGCCGTTTCCACAAAACAATTCGGGCTCGACAGCGTGATCAACGCAATCGTTGGCGCCGTGGTGGTGTGCGTCTCGCTTTCGCGTCTCGGCATTGTCCCGACACCATTGTCGATCTTGCTTTATCTGGTCGCGCTCTGCTTCGGGATCGCGGTGCATTATTCAATCATGCTCAGCCTGGCCGCGGTGAGCTTCTGGATCGTCCGCGCGCAAGGGCTTGTCTATGGCTACTTTAATTTCCTCAACATCGCACGCTATCCCGACGTCATTTACCCCCGACTTTTCCGCTTCATCTTTGGCTGGATTATACCGGTCGTGATCGTAGCGAATATCCCCGCCCGATTGCTCATTAAGTCGCTCGGGCAACCCGGCCATCTGATGTGGCAGCTCATCATTGCATCTACGGTTGTCTTCTGTTTGTCCCGCGCTTTTTGGGGCTTCGCCTTGCGTCATTACTCCAGCGCCAGCTCGTAAGATCGACATAAATTCGGGCGAATTCCGCCCAGATTCTTTGGCTAAATCTCTGCTTGCTTGCTTGGGGAAATGTTCTTAATTAAGCCTCCTTTGGCGCCGGAACCCTTCCTAGGCGCCTTTTCCATTATGCCTAAATCGAAGAAAAAGAAGCCGATCGCGAAAAAGACTGCCGCGAAAAAACCGGTCGCACGCAAGGCGTCGAAGCCGGCCCGCAAGGCTTCCGCCAAAAAGGTGACGAAGAAATCCGCTCCGAAAAAATTGTCTTCGCCGAAACTTTCAAAATCATCGCGCAAACGCGGGACGGCCACAGCCGATCCAATGGCGTTGCTCGGACACAATAGTCGGGAGCGCAAACTCGATTCATTCACGCGCGGCCAAAAAGAAAGGCTTCTACAACTTCGCGATGCCATGGTCGACTCCATGGCCGGGGTTGCTCAGGATACGCTGCGTTCGCGTGCCGAAGGGAGCGAAGCTTCCGCTTTCGGAATGCACCAGGCCGATGCCGGCTCGGATGCCTACGATCGCGACTTCGCGCTCAGCTTGCTTTCCCAGGAGCAGGACGCGCTCTACGAAATCGATCAGGCACTCAAGCGCATTGAGCTTGGCACCTACGGCGTCTGTGAAATGTCGGGCAAACACATCCCCCGCGCGCGCCTCGAGGCCATCCCTTTCGCGCGGTTCACAGTGGAATGTCAATCGCAGCTCGAGAAGCAAAATAAGATGTCACGCGTTCGCCAATCAGTTACATCCCTCTTCGGATTGACCGATGACGAAGGCGGCGAAGGGGAGGAAGAAGAGAAGCCCGAACAGGAAACGAAGGAGCGAGACTAATCGCGATGGCCCAGGAAATTATCACGCTGGAATGCACCGAGGCGAAGGCTCTCGGCAAACCGGTCTCGCGCTACATGTCTTCTCGGAACAAGAAAAGCCCGCGCACCCCGAATCGCCTCGAAAAGAAAAAATATAATCCGTTCCTCAAGCGGCACACGCTCCACCGCGAAACAAAATAGTCTCAATGCAACCCAAGACCGCCAAACGCCGTTCCGCTTTCCGTCGCGCCAATCGCATCATGCCTCGCCGCAGGATCGACATCTCGGTGGAAGCAATCGACTATAAAAACCCCGATCTCCTGAAAAAATTCGTCACTGAGAGCGGCAAAATTCTCCCACGCCGCGTCACCGGAATGCCTGCGCACATGCACCGCAAAATTACTCGGGAAATCAAGCGCAGCCGCTCGGTGCTGTTGATGAAATAATCTGTGGCATCGGCATCCTGCCGATGAGACGTGGGCTGGAAGCCCATGCTACGACTTACGCCTTCCCCGTTCGCTCCCCTTGCTCGATCAACTTCCAAAACTCTCGGTTTTTGCCAAGCTGATCGTCTTCCGCCAGCGGCAGTTTGCTGCGGAAAAGGAAATCGCGAAACGTATTCTT
>JALYUC010000006.1 GCA_030853965.1 Verrucomicrobiota bacterium
CAGAATAAGCGGAAGTGAGCGCTTTAAGATTGGTTTCGAATGAGCCGATGTAAATCGCAGGCCCGCGCGGAATATTGTCGCCGAGGTTCAAGGTAGTCGCCACCTTTTGCACGGCATCCAAACCAGCGAACTGGCCGACACGAATACTCATCGTGTTGCGGGATTGAATCAGTCCATATGAGCAAGGCTGAACGCCACCATATGTTCCGTCAGAATTTCCTGGCGACCAATTGCCCGCGCCTTCGATTTCACCGGGTTGAATCGGCCCATCGCTAATAGCCGCTCCTGGTAAAAGTCCCTGCGCGAACGCGAGCGTGTAGACAAAAGGCTTGAAAGCCGAGCCGACTTGCCGATTCGCCGGTGCGAGCGCTCGGTTAAATTTACTCTGCGCATAGTCACGACCACCGACCAGCGCACGAATGCCGCCACTCGCGTTATCGATCGCCACGACCGCGCCTTCGAGGTAGGGCATGGAAGAATCTTCGCCACTCTCGGGCGCCTGATAGTTTGCTTTGATCGGGTGATGGAAATTGGATTGATGCTCGATCTTGGTGAGTTGCGTCTCGAGCGCCTGCTGCGCCGCGTTTTGGACGGTGGGATCGAGCGTCGTGTAAACAAAGAGACCGCCGTTATCGATTTGGTCCTGCGTCAGGATTACGTTCAGGTCGCGCTGCACTGCGTCCATCGCGTAATTCTCCTGGATCTGAAGGAGACGTTTTGGATGTGCATTAACCTTCGCGAGTTTGGCTTGCTCGGCGTCCGTCCGCGAAATTTTCTTCAATTCGACCATGCGGTCGAGAACGGTATCGCGTTGCACAGCCGCGCCGTCAGGATTCTTCAGAGGCGAAAATCGATTAGGGCTGCGAATTAACCCCGCGAGCAAGGCAGCTTCGGACAGATTCAACTTCGACGCATTTTTGCCGAAGTAGGCTTGCGACGCCGTTTCGACGCCGTAGCAACCGGAGCCGAAGTAAATGCGATTTATATAGAGTTCGAGAATCTGCTGTTTGGTGAATTGCTCTTCGATGCGCAGGGCGACCATCGCCTCCAACACCTTCCGGCTAAGAGTGCGCCCGCCCAGTGGAAGACTGTTGCGCGCGAGTTGTTGCGTGATGCTGCTCGCCCCCTCTTTGGCCGAACCGCTCAAGATGTCGCGGACGAGAGCGCGCACAATTCCGCGCCAATCGATGCCAGGATGCTGGTAGAAGCGGGTGTCCTCGCGTGCGAGCAGTGCGTCAACAAACAGCGGAGAAATTTCGCCGAGGGAAACTCTCAACCGGTTTGCGCCGGCTAGTCGGCTGTAAATTTTTCCATCGACATCGAAAACGGTGTTGCGCTCTGGCATTTCGCCGACCTTTTTCGTATCGAAGGTGGCGGCCCAACCGGCGTAAAACAAAAATACAACGAGCCCGCCGGTGGCGATCAGGCCAAGCAAAGAAATTTTCCACCCGTAACGAAAGACCTTACTGCGACGTACCCGAGCGAAAAATTTCATCCGAAAGAGAAAGACAATTTAGCGTGAAAACGGTTCAGAATCACGCAGAGGAAATCCAATGCACAATCGTGCTCCTGCTCGAAAGGCAAAAAAACTCGAGCACGATTACGAGCGCGAGCACGAACAGGAAAAATGGAGTGTTACAAACGCAGCTTTACTTCGCTTTCGTGTTGCTCAGTCGGGCAGGGCGCATTGAGCGGCACATCAGTCGCCGCATCGCTGGACTGCACGATTTTATTGTCGATCAAATATTTCTCGACATCCTCTCCGCTCACGTCGGCCAGCATCTTTTCGTTGATCTCCACACAGGGTGAAAGCGGCTGTCCACTTTTCGTCTCCATCTCCCAACGGAAGGCCGGATTCTGAATGATGTCCTTCTCCGTGTATTTGAGATTGTACTTCTCGAGCACGGCGCGCACCCCGGCGCTCCAACCACACTGAGTTTTGAGGTAGGCGGTGATTTGTGGCGTTTCCATTGTGCCGCAACATAGCATCGGAAGGGCAGAATTACAGTGGAGAGTCGAGGCAATGAGCTCGCGAAAAGAAAGATCGACAATTAACGCGCACACCCCAGAACCCTCGCCGGGACTCCGACTTCCCTTACGCCGATTTTTTCGGAGTCCCGGCGCCCTAAAAATATTTAATTTCGCGTGCTTGGCGCGAACCGCGCCGCTCAGATCTTGTGACGCAGCGGCCGTACTGACTGGGTTAACTTTTGCAATCCCAACTCAAGGCGTGTCTTCACCGTTCCAAGTGGCGTGGAAGTGGCCGATGCGATTTCGCGATGACTCATTCCTTTAAAGAAAGCGAGTTCGATCGCCTCGCGTTGAAGAGGTGGCAGACGCCGCAGTTGTTGTTTTAGAAATTGTTTGAGATCAACGCGCGCCACTTCCTCATTTCCGGAAAAAGTGCGATGGCCATTGGAGCGCTCCTCCAGTTGCTCGCTGAAGCGGTCCTTCGCACGACAATACGCTTGCCGCCGCCGAACGCGATCGATGGCGCGCCGCCGTGCCAGGGTGACAACCCAACCGAGTGGCTTACCAGCCTTCGGCGAATAGCGCGCTGCCTCCCGCCAAATCTGAATCATGATTTCCTGCAAAACATCGTCGGCCTCTCCTTCCTCGTGGACGACGTTGCCAATAACAGATTTGAGCCGGCTGCGGTGACGCTGAAACAGCTCATCAAGCGCGGGCTGACGACGGCGGGTAATCGCGCTCATCAGCGATTCGTCAGACGCGCGGGACATGGCGCTATAATCCAAACAGGGCTTAATCATGGAGCGGAATTGTGTGGTTCGTGTGAGTCAGGTAAAAAGTTGTGAAGGCAAACTGGAGAGTTACCTTCCTGCCACAATCGGGCTGCACACGGTTTACGCGGTAGGTAAAATCCTTACGCTCACGCGATTGGATGAAACGGTGACTGTGGGTCAGGCCGATTGTTTTAAAGGGATGGCCGAGCCTCGTAACGAGATCGCAATTGAATTTTCGCGAATGCGAGGCTGATTCAGCACGGTACCGACTTGGTCAGATTTCTCCTCGGCTGATGCCGACTTTTTTGACAATACTTCATCGGTCGGCTTTACCCAATCCATCGGGATGGATTCACAACGCTCTGTTGCACAAATTACGCGCAGAGGTCCAGCGCCGCGCGAGCCTCCGATTACACTAATGCCTTGACCATCGATGATTTTGCCGCAGACGAGGCAGTAACGTTTGTCGTCGAGCGACCGCCACTTTCGAAATTCATCGAAACGATTCAGCACCTCTAGCTTTTCGCTCTCGGATAACTTCAACCCAATCAGCGTCGACATCGCGCAATCATGCGAGTCCGCGCATCGGGAAACAAT
>JALYUC010000070.1 GCA_030853965.1 Verrucomicrobiota bacterium
GCAAACGGCTCGGCCCGTGCGAAATAACCGGCGCCGCCGTTATCGCTCTGCGGCGACGCTAGTTCCCGCGTTATTCGCAAAGATGGCGTCGAGATCGCCCAGCACTTTGCCGGGGCCGAGGTATTTCGATCCGGCGTAGCTGCTCGATATCATTTTGCCGGTGGCATCGACAAGGACGAGACTCGGGATTCCTTCGCCGGCGTTTTTCTTTAGCACCTCTTTAGCCGGGAGCTTTTGATAATCAATCGCCGGCCAAGGCATACTGCTCTCGCGCATGTAAGCCTCCATGGCGGACGCTGATTTATCGAAGCTGAAATAGATGATCTCGAACTCCGGGTGTTGCGGCGCGACGCGATTGTAATACTCCACTAATTGTGGCGTGAACTTGCGGCACGGCGCGCACCAGTGCGCCGAGAAATAAAACGCGATTAGTTTCTTATGTGCGAAGGCCTCGTCGTCTGATGGAACGACACTGCCGTTGCGCGAGCGGACGAGATCGCCTTTCAAGAATTTGTAAATGGCGTCAGAGTTTGCGCTTAGTGACTTGGCGGCGGCGCGCTCGCGCGCTTCTTGTGCTTGATGAAGCGTGTCGAATTTACGCGATTGCTCGGCTGCAATCTCCTTTCGCTTCGCTTGCGCGGCTAGTTCTTCCTTCGCTCGTGCGGCTTCTTGCGGAGTAACGGAATACGTCCCGCTCTTGAGCACACCAATCAACTCTGCGGTTGCCCCCGCCTGAAACAGTTTCGCTTCTTTGGTCGCGTCGAGCGAATCGGAAAAATGCCGAATCGATAGTTCTCGCATCACGCTGGCACTCGAGTAGCCGCTGCGAAGCATCAAACTTACGTCGTTGGCGGTCAGCGGTAGTTGTGCCGCGTATGCGCAAAGCGTCAGTGAAATCAGGAACAAACAATATCCCACGCGGCGCATTCGCTCTTATCGAGCAGAAGATGCGCCAATCCCCCGCTAATGAGCAGCCGGAGGAGGTGACAAAATCAGTGAGATTTGGTCCTGGTATTCTGGTTTTGCTTTAGCTGCTGATTCCGCCAATTGCCGGGCTGAATCGCCCTGACCTGTTTCAGCGGCGAACACCGCACAAAGCCATTGTCGATCCGCCGCGTCTGGCGCATTCGGCACGATGAACGAAGAGGAAATCGCGAGCAGGGTCTGCGGCGCGAGCTTGATCCACGGCGCACCGACAATTCCGTACGGCGTCGTTAAACTAATTTGCTCGGACGTGGCGCTGCTGACTCCTTCATAGTTGACGCCGGTGACGTCAGCTATTCGCCCGGAGAAACGTTTACGGTTGAGATCCTCGATTAGCTTCGTTTTCCAATCGACCAGCCATTGCACTTTCTTCTGCATGGCGGCCTGGGTTTGCTTTGAGGACGGGTCCGACACTTTCGCGGCGTTGACCGCGTTACCCGCGCCGACGAAATCATACGCGCCGATTTTCTGTTTATAATTCGTCAGTGCCGACGTCCAAGCGGGCGACTCAATTATGTGACCGCTCTGCGGCTGAGTCGGCGCACCTTGCGCTTTTTGCTGCATCGCGACGCGTTGCGCCAACATTTTTTCCTCCGCGTTCATCACGTCAGAAATCGCGCTGCGCGTTTTAAGCTTTTTCTTTAGGGTACGCACATTTTCCCATTGCGCTGAGACATCTGCGCCAGTCGGTGCGCCTTTGCTTTGACTTTTCCACTCTGCATACGTTCGGCAATCGTCGAGATATTTTTGAGCGAGTGCTTTGTACTCGGCGATCCAAACAAACTTGCTGGTGAGTTGCCCTTTTAAGAATTTTTCGAGGGAAGGAATGGCATCATTCACGTCCGTTTGCGCTATATCCTTTAAGGCAAACAGAAAAAGGGCAAAGGCTTCGTGCGTGTCTGCGCGCAATGCGTTCGCGCTGCTGGCCGGTATTGTCCCGGGAGCCGACATCATTTTCGCCGTCGTCAGAAAAAATTTCGAAAGATCGACATCTTCTTTTGCGAATCCGCCTTGCCCAGCGTTTTGCACTTCCTGAAATGCTTTCTTCGCCTGCGGCGGTTCCCGGGCAATCAGCGCCGCCAGCCCTTCATGCAAACGTATCCAATCGTAGAGCGGCTGGCGGTTTTTCGCGTCGATCGCGATTCTCGCGAATGCCGCGCCGGCGACGTTATGTTTTCCGGCAATCAACTGGCGCCGGGCTTCATTGTATTGACGTTCCAGCTCCGAGGTTGGAATGGCCGCCGCCGCGGCCGCGGCACGGCGAATCTGCTCGCGAGATTTTCGCGCGAAAACCAGACCGCCAATGGCGCTCAGCACAAGCACTGCCACCAGGGCGAACCACAGCACCCGACGTTTTCGTCGCGAGGTTTCGGGATCTTCTTTGCCAGTGAGTTTGCGCTCGGCGCGCTCGAGTTCGGCGACGAGTTCGTCGTAGGAAGAAAATCGTTTCGCCGGATCGGGAGCGATCATTCGCTGAAGAACCTGCGCCGTTGGCGCGGAGACATCGGGAGCGATCGTACTCAGATCGAGCGGTTGATTTTTTAGATCGCGCAGCGTGGTCGCGGAATTTGTTTCGCCTTCAATCGGCGCTCTGCCGGCGAGCGCGTGGAATAGTGTCGCGCCCAGACTGTAAATATCGCTGCGGAAATCTTCCGGCTCATTATTTAAACGTTCCGGCGCCACATAATATGGGGTGCCCCAGATCTGGCCCCGATTCTCCCCCGTCTCAGCTGCGACCCCGGCCAGTCCGAAATCGCCAATCTTGGCGGTGTGCTCATCCGCAAAAAGGATGTTTGCCGGTTTGACGTCGCGGTGGATGAGGCCTTTTGCATACGCGGCTCGCAATCCCGTCGCAACTTGAATGCCGGCTTCGAGCACGAGTTCCTCCGGCAAACGTTTTTGCTCTTCGATGAAGTCGTCCAGGCTGCCGCGATCGACCAATTCCATTACCAGATAAAACTGACCATGATCCGCACCGGAAGAAAAAACTTGAATGACATTGGGATGATTCACCGACGCTGCGACACGCGCTTCGTGTTGCAAGCGCGCGCCGTAATCGATTTCTTCGCCTAGATCCTTGCGCAAGAGTTTCAACGCAACGAGGCGATCGAGCAGCGTATCGCGCGCTTTGTAAACCGTGCCCATACCGCCCACGCCGAGCGTTTCAAGAAGGACGAAATTGTCGAACGTCCGCTCAACCCGCACTTTCTCGCCGCACTTCGGACAGGCAACGCGCGCCAGCGGCTCCAAATTGGTCGTGTCGATTAATGTGCCGCAAGCCGGGCACGCAATCGATGCACTCTCGTCAGCAGCCATGGGTCGATTCTAACATCGACAACTTGCGGAGCAACGAAACCCGCGTCTGAGTGACGGATTGGAAGAAAAAACAATCAGCCTGGTCGTGCCGAAGGAAGCGTCGAGACTTCGCCTCGATCGCTTTCTCGCCGAGCAGCTCCGCGCCTATTCACGCTCGCGTCTCCAGCAATTGATCCGCGCGGGGTTTGTTCGCCGTAACGGCGAAACGGCGCGACCGCGCGACCTCGTGCGTGCCGGCGACGTTGTCGATCTACGCGAGCCACCGCTGGAAAAGATCGACAATCGACCGGAAGCGATTCCACTCGAAATTCTTTTTGAGGATGATGACCTTCTCGTGGTTAACAAGGCCCCCGGCCTGGTCGTGCACCCGGGGGCTGGTCACGCGCAACACACATTGGTCAACGCGCTGCTTCATCATTGCCCCTCCCTTTCGGGAATTGGCGGTAAGGAACGGCCGGGCATCGTCCATCGTCTCGATAAAGAAACGAGCGGCTGCCTGGTCGTCGCGAAAAATGACGAGACGCATCGCGGATTGTCTGCGCAATTCGCGGAGCGCAGTGTTGAAAAAATTTATCTCGCGCTGGTCACCGGCAAGCTGCGCAAAGGCGCGGGCGTGATTGAAGCTTCAATCGGCCGGCATCCGGTAGATCGACAACGCATGTCGGTGAAATCATCGCGCGGGCGCGCGGCAAAGACGGAGTATCGTGTTTTGCGTTCTGGCGAAAAAGCGAGTCTGGTCGAGTGCAAATTACATAGTGGGCGCACACATCAGATCCGCGTTCATCTCCATCACGTCGGCCATCCGGTGGTTGGCGACAAAATTTACGCGCCTAAGTTCGCTCGGAATTTTTCCCGCCAAATGTTGCACGCGTGGAAACTAGGATTTCTCCATCCACGCACCGGCGAATGGAAAAGCTTTGAAGCGCCAATGCCAAGCGACTTCACGGCCGCGATGAAAACCTTGCTCGAATCGTGAAAGAGTTATGTCGATGTTGCAGCGGATTTGTGCCGCGCCCCTAGCATGACTAAGGCAGCCAGAACCGGCACGATGATAATCCCGCGCATCCACGGCTCGGCGCGCCAAGGCAAATCGAAAAGCCGTTCGGCATAAAAAAGGTAATAGGCAAAGATCGTGACCGAAAGGACGTGCCACGCATACGCCCGTCGCCATGTCGCGACCGGTAATATCCAAGTGCAAAACCACGGGTGCAAAACGGGGCTGAGCAAAAGCGCGGTTCCGAGCGCCCAAAGCATCCCGCGTTTCCAATTTCGAATGAAGAGCAACGAAACGGCGATCACACAGATGATGAGGACGACATTGTAATGGTAATTTTTTTGGTGTGGGTTAGGCCACACCGTGTCTTCGATCAGCCACCAGAAGAGATCGTTCAAACGAGTGATGTGGCCGAATTGACCTAACGAATCCCACGTTTTCGAGAAGCCATAGGGTAAACTCAGTGCCGCTGGAATCATCGCGCTTAAAGCCAGAACGAATGCGCGTCGCTTCAGGGCAAAGACGCACAGAAGCAAAAGTAACGCGGGAGCCATCTCGATCGAAATGGCTACGCCAAAGAGCGACGCGGCAGCCACGGCCCAAAGCCATTGGCGGCTTGATTCGCTTTCCGATGTCGATTTGACGAGGCAAAGAATTCCGCCGACGAGCGGCAAGATCATGCAGCTGTCGAAGTGCGCGGCGCCGGCAAAACTGTAGGCGACAAGAGGATTCCACGCATACCAAGCGGTCGCAGCGTAGCGTGTTTCGCCGGAGATGAGCCGCAACAGCAAAGCGATCGCGGCAAGATCGACAATCGCAAACACAACCTTGTAGAACAACGGTCGGTCGGAGATTCGGCTGAGGAAATTGAAGAGCAATTCCGCGCCCGGTGGATAAGCCGCGCGGGAATCACGACGATTAAGTTTGTGCGACTCCGGAAAATTTTGGCGGATTTCGTCCAGTTTGGGATCATCCGGCGCGGTTACGTACGGATTAAATCCTGCCAGTTGGACTTTCCCTTCCCATTGATAGCACCACAAATCGCCACCTGGTGCCAGCGGCAGCGCGACTAGTCGCAAAGCAATCGCGACGAACCAAAAAATCATCGCCTGTTTCCGTGTTCCGGTCCCGATGTCAAAATTCGACACCGCGACCAGATAGGCGATGCCGGAAAGAAAGGCCGCTTCAACGAACTTGATCGGCATCTGTTCGAGCGTCCAATCGTCGAAAAAGTTCAGTGCGGCGAAAAAGAAAAGCTGCGCAACAACCGCGAATGAAAGTCGAATGAGAGCGCCGCGTTGCATCTTGCTGTCCGCTTCAGACCCGCGCTGCGGGATCGACATTCGCCGGAACGTCAATTGGCGGCACTGGTTCGCGCGGAGCAACTTGCTCGCGCCGCGTGATGCGCTGCAAGCCCGCGCGATGTGCCGCAACATCGACAAGTTCGGCGACGCGTCTTTTCAGCGCGCGCGCGCGGGTGGCAAGAAAGACCAAGAACAAAGCGTAGGGAACAACGAAGCGAAGATCGACATGTGACAGGTTGAGTTGATGATAAATCAACAGAGTCAGCGCGATCAGATTGATAATGACGGTGGTGGTCACGAACCGGTAGCGCAACGCCATCCGAGTGAGACACTTCTCAGCGCCGTGATATTCGGTGACGGTTTGCAGCGTAACACTCCACCAAAAATTTCCGTAGATCTGAATGTCCCATTCATTCCAGCCAGTATCGGTCGAGTAACGCCAGCCCTCCTCTTCCAGGAGTTGAAAGATTTGACCGAGAAGATGATGTCGATCTTTGCCGTTTTCGCTCCAGTAAATGCGGCGGCGGGCGCTGCCGGAGAAGCTCACGCCGGCGGGCAAATGTTCATGGGTTGTAATCACATTGCGCGGCGTCCGTTTGAAATGGAGCCACGTGAAATAACGGGAAAATCCGCGAACGAGCGGTTGGATGAAGGCAAGGCACATGACGAGAAGCCGGGCGTGGACCGTATCGAATTTCGGTTCGATGCGCGCGCGTACCATGTAGGACAAGGCCACGCAGAGTGTCCCGCCAAACATCAGATATGGGACGACGCGAAGCGCCGGCAAAAAAATGCCCAGCCCGAAAAGAAATATCGTGAGCGCAAACCATTCGATGCTACTGAGGTAAGCGGCCACTTCCGATTGCGGCGTCGGATAGATGGATTGAAAGAAACCTTCCCCGAAGATTCCGTGGTAAATAATCGGCCGGTTCAAAAACCAACTGAAGCGCGGTGCGCCGTAAATCTGCCCGCGCCATTTCGCGGCGCCGGTTGGACCAAAAAAAATCAGGTGTTTAAACCGCAACAGCGATTCCGCTTCGCCGTAGCCTTCCTGTTGTTTCAAAAACGCGCGAAGAGTGAAGCGGCGATAATGCCAGACAATCGCAGTGGGACTGAACGCGATGACGCACCCGGCCTGTTGCAGACGCCAGCAAAAATCGACATCATCGCCTGCCTTGTGATATTCGGGATCAAATCCGCCGATATTCTCAAAAGCCCATCGGTAAAACGCCATGTTACATCCGGGAATGTGCTCGGCGACGGTGTCAGTAAGCAGTACATGACTTGGGCCGCCTGGCGCGCCGGCGACGCAAGCCTGGATCCAATTTTTCGCCGGCGGAGTGACGTTTGGTCCGCCCACACCCGCATAATCACCGTAGAGGAGCGTGCCGATTAAGTAGTAGAGCCAATCGACGTCCGCCATGCAGTCCGAATCGGTGTAAGCAAACACTTCCCCCTTCGCCGCGGCCGCGCCGGTATTGCGCGCGTGGCTCAAGCCCTGATTGCGCTGATGAATGTAGCGGACATGCGGAAACTGCTCTGCAATTTGAGCGGTGTTGTCGGTCGAGCCGTCATCGACCAAAATCACTTCATAATCGGGATAGCTGAGTTTGCTTAACGATTCCAGGCAAGCGGCGAGCGTATGTCCGCCGTTGTAGGAGCAGACAATCACTGAAACAAACGGCGTCCCCGGCAACGCGCGATGTGGCAACGAGGTATTGTCCTGTCCGAGCTTTTCGCGAAGCGTGTAGAATGCTTTCTTCGGTTCACGCGCGCGTGTGACAATGCCGAAAGCCCAATCGGTAATTTCCTGCTCGCCGGTAAACCATTCGTCCGTCCACGCGAAGAAAATCGTCCCGGCCAGACCACAGCGCACCACACTATCGATGTGCCAACCGAGCATCTCCGCCTGCTCGTCCTGGGAGTGCCGGATCGTATCCATCCCAAACTCGCCCAGCATGAGGGGCCGTTCTTCGGTTAAGTTCTGCAGACGCAGCAGATATTTTTCGAACTCGCGCTGATTGTGCAGATAAACGTTAAAGCAGAAAAAATCGACATTTTGCGGCAGAAGAAATTCAGTCGGAGGATATGTCGCATAAGAAAAGAGAACCTCGGGATCGATGACACGGCCGATCCGTATTAACTTTTCCACAAACTCGGTAACCCGACGCACACCAAGCCAGCGCACCATGGTGGGTGAAATTTCGTTGCCCACCAGATAGGCGAAAATGGCCGGATGACCGGCATTGGCTTCCACCGCACGGCGCACGATTTCAACGATGGCATCCCGCGCCGCCATCTCGCGCAAAAATTCAACGTGCTTTGCCCATGGTAACGTCACGAGGACGCGCACCCCAGCTGCGGCACAACGATCGAGAAACCAGCGTGGTGGCGCGTGATAAATGCGCACAACATTGACGCCGATTTGGCGCATCAACGCAAGATCGACATCCACCTGCTCAGGTCGTCCGAGATAATTTCCCTCTGTGTCTGGTTTGAACGGCCCGTAGGTGACGCCTTTGACAAAAAACTTTTTGTCGTCTTCGAAAAAGAACTTCGCGACCGCGCGAATCCGCGAGTTTGCGCTCACAATTCCTTCAAGCTATCGCGCACGATTTCACCTGTTCGCTCGATATCGCCAACCGTGTGCGCGGTCGAGATAAATCCGGTTTCGAACTGAGACGGCGCGAAATAAACACCGCGCTTCAAACAGGCGTGAAAAAACTTCGCGAATAATTTAAGATCACTACGCTTCGCGCTGGCAAGATCGACAATCGGGCCACGGGCAAAGAACAAACAAAACATCGAACCGATGCGCTGAAATGTTATGTCGAACTTCGCGTGCGCGATCGCATCTTTTGTGAGTTTTTCAAACCGCGTACCGAGGTCTTCGAGCAATTTCCAACCATCGATTCGTTCCAGCTCGCCCAATTGCGCGAGACCCGCCGCCATCGCGAGCGGATTGCCGGACAAGGTTCCCGCCTGGTAAACAGGACCGTCGGGAGAAAGCTGATCCATGATTTCCGCACGGCCGCCAAACGCACCCACTGGCAAGCCCCCCCCAATTACTTTTCCGAGTGCGGTGAGGTCTGGATTGATTCCATAGATCTCCTGCGCACCGCCGCGCGCGACACGAAATCCCGTCATCACTTCATCGAAGATCAAAAGCGCGCCTTGCTTGGCGGACTCATCACGCAAGACCGACAAGAAGTCTCGGTCAGGAAAATAAAGTCCAGCGTTTGCTGGAATTGGTTCGAGAATTACCGCTGCGATTTCGTTTTTGTTTTCGCGAAACGCTTTTCGAACAGGATCGATATCGTTAAAGGGCAGCGAAATCGTTAGATCGACAAAGGCTTGCGGGACGCCCGCGCTGTCGGGTCGCCCGTGTGTCAGTGCGCCGCTTCCCGATTTCACGAGCAGCGCATCGACGTGTCCGTGATAACAGCCATCGAATTTGACGATCTTGTCGCGGCCGGTGAAGCCGCGCGCGAGGCGAATGCACGACATCGTCGCTTCCGTGCCGCTGTTGACCATCCGGACTTTTTGGATGGATGGCATCCGGTTGCAGATCAGTTCGGCAATCTCTACTTCAAGCGGATTAGGAATTCCAAAACTCAAGCCGCGCGTCGCCGCGTCGCGCACGGCATCGACAACTACTTTCGGTGCGTGACCCAGGATCGCAGGACCCCAACTGCCGACGTAATCTATATATTCATTTCCATCGACATCGTAGATGCGAGCGCCTTCGGCGCGGTCGACAAAAAATGGTTTGCCTTGGACGTTACGAAACGCGCGCACTGGGGAGTTCACGCCGCCGGGAATCATTTTTTTGGCGGCAGCAAACAATTTGGAAGAACGGGAACCCATTTGAAGCAGCAAACGTCCGACGCCCCACCCGCCTTCGCAAACGCTACGGCGCGGCAGGCGCTCAACCTCCAACTGCTAACCGGTTACATTGACACAGTAGAGTCGCGCGTTAGGCTCGGTTCTCGCAAACGGCGGGGTAGCCAAGTGGTAAGGTCGCGGTCTGCAAAACCGCTATTCGCGGGTTCGATTCCCGCCCCCGCCTCA
>JALYUC010000077.1 GCA_030853965.1 Verrucomicrobiota bacterium
CGGTCGGTTATCCGGTGGATTATCTCAATGAGATCGGCGCAATGGTGTCGCGTGATTTAAAATATTATCGGGGCGAGGGCTGCGACAATTGCCGGCAGACCGGGTACGTCGGTCGCACGGCAATTTACGAGATCTGTGTCGTAACCGAATCATTGCGGCGGCTTATCATTAAGAAAGCGAGCGGATCGGAACTCAAACAGCGCGCGATCCAGGATGGAATGATTACATTGCGCCAGGACGGATGGAGACGCGTCGCGCAGGGCTTAACGACAATCGAAGAAGTTGTGCGCGTGACGCAGACTGATGAAGTGATGGCGGAAACGAGTGAAGCCGCCGAGCCGGTCGTGGCGGGATAGATAAACGCTGGCTGTTCTGATTTCCTCTATTTAGCACCGCGCAGTTCTTGAATCACTTCGCGATAATCTTTCGCGTGAAAGATTGAAGTGCCGGCAACGAGGACGTTGGCGCCGTTTCGGATCGAAACGCTCGCGGTCTCTGAATTAATGCCGCCGTCGACTTCGATGTCGATCTTGCGCTGGCGCGATCTGTTCCACTTTGCGGCGCGCTTCACTTTCTCCATCATCTCAGTTCGGAATGATTGACCACCGAAACCGGGATGAACCGTCATGACAAGCAAGATGTCGATCTTGTCGAGAAACGGCCCGACCGCTTCAAAAGGCGTCGCCGGATTCAATGACAAGCCGACACCGCAACCTGCGTCGCGAATTTGTCTCAAAGTTTTTTCGACATCGTGTTTGGCTTCGGGCTCGACGTGAACGGTGATTGAGTTCGCGCCAGCTTTGATGAATCGGGGAGCGTAATGATCGGCGTGTTCAATCATCAAATGCACATCGAGCGGCAGCTTTGTTTGCTTCCGCACCACATCGACAATGGCTGGTCCGAACGAAATGTTGTCGACGAAATGTCCGTCCATCACATCGCAGTGAATCCAATCAGCGCCAGCTTCTTCAACCTTGCGGACTTCATCGGCCAATTTGGAAAAGTCGGCCGCGAGGATGGAAGGGGCGACGATGACTTTCGGCATTGAACAAAACGTTCAACGCTCAACGCTCAACGTCCAACGCTCAATTCAGAATTGCAGTGTTGGGTATTGGGACTGGGGTTTTAGGCCTTCGGCGCAGCCGCCATATATATTAAGAGCTTGACGGCGCGAGGCTCTGTTTCATGTTACCCGCGTTTCAGCCGGTCGAGTCGCGCTCGCAGGCACGATACTTGCGAAGATCGAAAAGATGGACGCGCGTCCGACAGACTGGAGAGTGCGTCTAATTTAATAATTCATGTTCAACGGACTTTTCGGCTGGTTATCCAGCGATATCGGAATCGATCTCGGCACGTCGAACACGCTCGTGTATGTAAAAGATCAAGGGATCGTCCTGCGCGAGCCATCGGTCGTGGCGGTGCAAGCCGGCACTAATAAAGTGCTCGCGGTGGGCGACGAAGCAAAGCGTATGCTTGGCCGCACGCCGGCGAACATCGTTGCGGTGCGCCCCTTGAAAGATGGCGTGATTTCCGACTTTGAGGTGACCGAAGCGATGCTGCGCCATTTCATTTCCAAAGTGCATAACCGCCGGGTGCGAGCGCGACCGCGCGTGGTAATTGCCGTTCCATCCGGAATCACGGAAGTGGAGAAGCGCGCGGTGCGCGAGTCCGCCACGCACGCGGGGGCGCGAGAAGTTTATTTGATCGAAGAGCCGATGGCGGCGGCGATTGGCGTGGGATTGCCGGTGCAAGATCCGGCGGGCAACATGATTATCGACATCGGCGGCGGCACGACTGAGGTCGCGTTGATCTCGCTTTCAGGAATCGTGTTCAGCCGAAGCGTGCGCGTGGCAGGTGACGAACTGGATGAGGCAATCGTACAATATATGAAGCGCGCCTACAATTTGATGGTGGGGGAGCGAACGGCCGAAGAAATCAAAATCAAGATCGGGTCGGCATATCCGAGCGAGAAGGAGACCAGTGTGGAAGTGAAAGGGCGCGATCTGGTGGCGGGTTTGCCGAAGACGTTGATGATTACTTCTCAGGAAGTGCGCGAAGCGTTGCTCGAGCCGATATCGACCATCGTCGATTCGGTGCGCATCACGCTGGAGCGTTGTCCACCGGAACTTTCGGCTGATCTGGTCGATCGCGGACTTGTACTGGCGGGCGGCGGCGCGTTACTGCGCGGCTTCGATAAGCTTTTGAGCGAAGAGACCGGTTTGCCTGTCCATGTTGCGGAAGATCCGCTGAGTGCGGTGGCGGAAGGAACGGGCAAATGTCTCAATGAACTTAAGTTTTTGCGTCAAGTGGCTTCGGCAGATCGCCAGTGGCGGTAGCGAGTTTGCAGTGGCATCGGCTTCTAGCCGATGCTTGAACATGGGCTGGAAGCCCATGCCACGGCGATGAATCGCACGAGCATCATCGCGCTGCTGATCTTCGGCGCTAT
>JALYUC010000199.1 GCA_030853965.1 Verrucomicrobiota bacterium
AGGTCAAACTGGTCAGATCCAAGCCGCGACCGGTAGAGGGGCTGGTCTGGCAATTTTGTGCACAACCCTGTGCCGTCGAAAATAGTCGATCAAGGCATCGCGTGTCTGCACTTGATGCATCGCGCAATTGGCTGCCGGGGTTTCGAGCAGAGCGCGCAGTTTCATAAAACGATGACCGGCACTGCGTGAATCGAAAGTGTTAAAAGCGATCGTGTATTTTTTTCCCGGCTCAAGCCTGTGGCCGTCCACGCGCATGATGGAAGTAACCCGACGGTCATAACCTCGCCCTTCCGTCGTAATATTAAAGCCGAGCAAGCTCCGACTTTCGTGGCTTGCATACACTTCTTCCAAAATCGTTCTTATCTCGTCAGTCGCCAGTTCCGCGGTCACGATGTAATTTTCGTACGGAATAATTTCCCAAACATCTCCCACGGCTTTTGGACCAGCTTTTAAGTCGGTCCTCTCATTGAAGAGACCGTGCATCGCGCCATCTACTGGTGTGCCGCGTTCTCGAAGCGCTTCCATGATTGCCGTGCCGATCAGGTTCTCCACGTCACTCGGTTCATCCGGATGGCTGCGTGCGTGCAACGTTTCCGCTAATTCGCCAATCGGCTCACGCAGTGCACTCTCCGATTCCTCGAGCTGTGATTTGGCGCGCGATAGCACTCCGCGATCCAGCCGAACGCGGTGGTCCATGCGCTCGCAATGCGCTTCTCGACGCAACAAACGTTTCGAGTTACGATCGAACAAAAGATCGACACGACCAACGTGGATGCCGAAATGATCGGCCTGAGTGAGCAGAACGCCATTGGCAATGCGGCTCGGAATTGCTTGATGGGTGTGCCCGGCAATAAAGAGAGGCGTTTCGGGAAACTCGGAGGTGAGCGCTATTACATTGTTTGCGAAATCGTCGCCGCCAGTTCGCGCCTTTAAACCCATGTGACCCGCGAGCACAATTGCATTCGCTCCTTCGCTTTTTGCTTTCACGATAGCGCGGCGAACGGGCTCAACTGGATGTTGAATATCGAAACCGTGAGTAAATTCCGGCCGAAACCAAAACGGCATTCCGGGCGTGGTGACGCCGATAAGCGCAATTTTAATTCCTTCGACCTCTTTCAGGATATATGGGCGGATTTTCGCGAACGGATTTTTTGGATCTGAAATGTCACCGGCCGGTATTCCTTCGATAAGCGCGTTTGCCGCCAATACTGGCATTGTCGATCTTTGCAGCGCGCACACAAACGTTTCGAGACCCCAGTCAAATTCGTGATTGCCCAGGATCCAGGCGTCATATTTGAGATAATTGAACAAATCGATCATGAGTTCGCCTTTACTGCGCAACGCGACATCGGTGCCCTGATAAACATCGCCGACATCAATCAAGATCGAGTTTCGGTTCTGACGTCGCCATTTCCGGATTTGTGTAGCGCAGCGGGCGATTCCGCCGAGATCTGGGTTTCCCTCATAATCAGCGGTTGGAAGAATGTGACCGTGCAGATCGGTGGTATGCAGGATCGAGATAAGAGCTGTTTCCGGACTGAGTGCATCAATCGCCTGCGCCACTGATGGCGCCGCGCAAACCAATCCGGCTTGACCGATTGTCTTTAAGAAAGCCCGGCGGCTGATTAAGCGCACGCTTTAGACCTAAAGAAAATCGGCGTGCGCTACAATTTTATTGGTGCGAATGTCGACGGCGATGTTTCAACACGAAGGAATCGATCACGTGGCGCTCACCGTCCGCGACGTGAAACGCTCCGCCAAATGGTATGGCGACGTTTTGGGCTTCGAACCGCAGCATGAAGAAATGTGGGACGGAGTCCCGGTGTTTATCGGCAAAGGCGCGACGGCGCTGGCGCTTTTCCCGGCAAAACCAAACGCAAGATCGACATCTTCATCTCGCGACCAAATCGGCATGCTTCACTTCGCCCTGCGCGCCGATCGCAAAAACTTCTCAGCCGCGCAGGATGAATTAAAACAGCGCGGGATTCGGTTCGACTTCCAGGACCACGAAATCTCGCACTCGATTTATTTTCGGGATCCCGATGGACACGAAGTCGAGATTACAACCTACGAACTGGAATAGGCGCTCGGAACTTATTTCCGGCCCCAGCCCATTAGGACGTTTTTCCGGCGCAGCTTGCACGCGTCAGTGATAAGGGTGAATTGCAATTTGTCCTCGTCAGTACGGTTGAAATGATAGAGGCCTTTGCCTTTGCAGCCTTTCGGCCTGAAACCGCCAGTCGCGATCAACGTTACTTCATCGCGATCGACTGAATATTTGCCCCAGGCGTCACGTTTACCGTCATGGTTTAGATCGACATCGAACGTCCGGTTTTCTTTAATCGTCCAAACGGTGCCGGTTGCATTAGTCCACGTGCCGACCAGCGCCGATGGCCCCGAGCGCGGAAACATGGCACACCCCTCGATTACAATAGCGAAGGCAACGGCGATCAGAATCCGTGATGAACCCGATAGCTTCATGCCCCTATCCTGACTATCTCTGCGCTTTGCTTCAAGTTTAGACCGTGATTTAAGCGACGCGTCCGCAGCAATTCTTGTATTTTTTTCCGCTCCCGCACGGACATGGTTCGTTGCGACCGACTTTTGGCAAGCTGCGACGAACAGGAAGATCGAGTGTGACTTCGCTCGCGCCATCGCCATTTTCGCCGGCCATCGCCATTGCGCCAACCGGCTGTGGCTTAAGTGCGCGCTGTGGCGCGGTCGGCCCTCCTGGCGCGGGCGCGTTCTCCCGCAAAAGGAATTGCGGAAGAC
>JALYUC010000217.1 GCA_030853965.1 Verrucomicrobiota bacterium
CCTTTAATTCAATACGCAGGTTGCCGGTGTCCAGGCGCGTCGCGTCCAGCAGATCATTAATGTAAACTGCCAATTCGGTGCAGCTTTTTTTGGCGATGCAGAGGTACTCCAGTTGGGTCGGGTTCAGCTCTCCGGCCAGGCCATCTATCACAATCGAAACGAATTCGCGCGCGGCCGTGAGCGGAGTTTTCAGCTCGTGCGAAAGAGTGTGATAAAAGTATTGAATCTCTTCACTTCTCTTCCTGAGATCGCGGTTGGTCCGCTCCAATTGCCCCTGGACGTCCAGCATCTGCACTTCCGCCCGCTTTCGCTCAGTGATGTTGCGGATGTTGCATTGGATCACTTCTCGGCCGTCTTCGTCGTAAAGGTTGCTGACGAATTCCACTTCCTTGCATGTCCCCTTCTTGTTCTTGAGCGGCAGATTATCGTAGCGAATAAAATGGTTTTGCTGCAATTCGCGAAAGGCCGCACGGCTGGCTTCTTCATCTCTAAGCAGGCCGATTTCCCAAAGTTCTTTGCCCACTAATTCGTGGTGCGGGTAATCCAATAACTCCGACATGAAGGGATTCGCGTCCGTGATTTTTCGGGTGCTGGAATCGAGAATGAGGATGCCGTCCCTCGCGGCTTCGAACAGCCGGCGGTAACGCGTTTCGGAAAGCCGCAACCGTTCCTCCCTCCGTTTGCGTCCGGAGATATTGCGCGCCACTTTCGACACGCCGACGACCTTGCCGCTGGCCTCCTTGATTGGTGATATCGTGACCGAGACATCAATCTGCCGTCCGTCCTTGGTTTTTCGGATCGTCTCAAAGTGCTCGACACTTTCTCCGCGATTGATCTTCTCCAGAATGTGTTTCTCCTCATCCTGCCGGTCGGCTGGAATCAGCCGCGTGATTGAAGCCCCTATCATCTCGCTGCCGGTATAGCCGAAAATCTTCTCCGCGCCTTTATTCCAACTCGTGATGACGCCCTTCACACTTTTGCCGATGATGGCGTCGTCGGAAGATTCAACAATCGACGCCAGCCGAATTAACGCGATTTCGTCCCGCTTACGCGCCGTGATGTCGCGGATGTTGCATTGAATCACCTCTTGGTCACCGGCTTGATACACATTGCTGACAAACTCCACGTCAACGTGGCGGCCGTCCCGCGTTTCCAATGGGAGGTCTTCATAGCGCACGTACCCGGTTTTTTGTAATCGCTCAAGCATGACCTTGTTCGACTCCATGTCCTTGAACGGGCTAAGTTCCCCAACGGTTTTGCCGACCATTTCACTGCGAGAAGAGCCCAATAACTCCGTCATAAAAGGGTTCACATCGGTGATGCGTCCCGTAGCAACGTCCAGAATCAGAATGCCGTCCTTCGCCGCTTCGAATAACCGCCGATAACTAAGTTCTGAGGCGCGCATGCCCTGCTCACTCTGTTCCTTGCGCATCTCCGCGTGCTCCGTCCGTGTATTGGCTTGGTTCGTCCGCGCATTGGCTCGGTCCGTCCGCGTGTTGGCCTGCTCCATCCGCGTTTCCTGGCCGGGCATCAGCTGGGTCGCATCGTTCGGATTCCGCTGTTTGGAGATTCGTGGCGAATTCATCTGTTTGCCGGACACCCTCAAAGTCGAGCACAACCCCTGCCGCTCACGAATCTTCTATCCCCTAGTTTGTTTAAAGGTGTCCAAACTTCATGTGCTGTGCACTTCTACGTACTGCATCGAGCACGCGCTGGTTTTGTAAGCCATCTTCGAAAGTTGGCTGGATGCTTTTCCTGCCGATAACAGCTTTTACGAAATCAGCGACGGTGTGGATGAAGGTGTGTTCGTAACCGATGATGTGACCGGGCGGCCACCACTTGTCGATGTACGGATGAGTCGGCTCGGTCACGAGGATGTCGCGGAATCCTTGTCGATCTTTCGGATCGCGGCGGCTAAAAAATTTGAGACGATTCATTTCTTCAAGATCGAAAAAGAGCGAGCCGGCGCTGCCATTGATCTCGAGCGTGATTGAGTTCTTGCGACCAGGCGCAAATCGTGTGGCTTCCAAGCTGGCGAGCGCACCGTTGCGCAAACGACCAATCATGGTGACGGCATCGTCAACCATGACTCGCGCTTTCTGACGGCTGCCGATTTTGATTGGACGTTCTTTCACAAAAGTTTCTGCCGTCGCGCAGACTTCGCGAAATTCACCCACCAGATAGCGCGCAAGATCGACAATGTGCGAGAAGATGTCGCCAAGCGCACCGGAACCGGCAGTTTTAGATTGCAGGCGCCAGACGAGTGGAAATCTTGGATCGACAATCCAATCCTGTGCATAGCGCGCGCGAAAATGAAAAATGCGGTCGCCTAACTCGCCGCGCTCGATCATTTCTTTGGCAAGTGCAATCGCGGGGACACGGCGATAATTGTGGCAAACCATATTCACCACCCGCGCTTTCTTGACTGCACGCATCATGGTTTCTGCTTCATTAACATTTCGTGCGAGCGGCTTTTCGCACAGAATCGCTTTGCCGGCCTTGGCCGCGGCGACGGCAATCTCGCAGTGAGTGTCGTTGGGCGTGCAGATGTCGATGATGTCAATCGCGGGATCGGCAACGGCGCGTCGCCAATCAGTCTCCGCGTTTTCCCAACCGAGTTTGGCAGCGGCTTTTCTTACGCCAACGCGATTTCGACCGCAGATTGTTTTTAGTCGCACGTCCGCTGGCAGATTGAAAAAGTGAGGGACCTGTCGCCACGCGTTCGAATGCGCTCTGCCCATAAAATCATAGCCGACCAGAGCAACATTGAGCGTGCGTCTCTTCGTCATAGAGCAGATGCAAATTTTCCGCGGCCCGCTATATACGTTTGGATGAGCATAGCACTCAAGGTTAAAGGGGCAGGGATAATGAAACGCGGAGGGCCTTTACGATGAAATGTCCCTCCTGCAGCATCCCGTTTTCAGGACCTGCGCTGAAGTGTCCGAATTGCAATCTGACGTTGCAGCAGCTCGACACAAAATTCGGTGCGTTGCCCCTTCATTCGCGATTTCTAACCGACCGCACTGGCCAGTTGCCGCTGCGAGCGATAGCGAAGCTACGACAACTTTTGAGCCTCTTTGAGCGCAAGTTTCCGCAATCACTCTTTTCCGTTTTCATTATTGGACCCGTACAAGGCGGAACGATTTCCGAATACACGTTCTGGCTGGCGAACCGCGGCCGATTCAACTCATTGGAAGCGACTGCCGGTGAAAATTTCGATTTGCTGCTTGGCATCGATACTCGTGCGCGGGAGGCGGCGCTGGTAATCGGATACGGGTTGGAATCTTATCTAACGGAGCGTGATTTGCAGCAGGCTTTAACTGAAGCCGCCCACGCCTTCCGGGTCGGCGATTATGCGCGCGGAATTCGCAATTGCGTTGAGTTCATGATCGACCGAATGCGCGACATCGTAAAAGAGATCGAGGGAATTATAGCATCGGACCCGGCGCTTCTACCGCGCGGTGAGGCAGTGAAATGATCAATCGCTCTATCCTATTACGCCGGACGCGAATGGTCTTATTGTTGTCGATCTTGCTGATCCTCGCGCCCACTCTGTTTGCGGAAACGGCGCCCCCAGCGCCCCAAATCCCAAGCGTGTTTGCTCGCTCGCAACGGCTGCCATCCAAACCAATGCCGCTGGGTTTGAAGATAACCATCGCCGCTGTCGTGTTGGCCGTAGCTGCGATCTCACTTGCCTTCTTGGTGCGCGCCTGGCGTTCATCGAACCTTTTCGATCGCGAATACCGCTTTCCTGTCGCTGCAAACGTTGCGCTTCGCCTCGGAGCAAACAAATCAGGCGGCTGCTTGGCGGCAGTCGCGTTCGGCGATCATGACGATCTGAAGAGTAACGATTCAACTGCCGAAAATTCTTAGAAAAGCCACTTCAATCGCGAGCGCTTCCTGAATATTGCGATTGAGATTTTCGCGCATTTCTTCGAGACGCCGTATCCGCCGCAAAATTTCGGCAATGGAAAAACGCCCGGCGACCTTGCCGATCTCTTTTTCTAACACCGGCAAATCGCGGCGTTCGACCCCGGTTCTTGAGCGCAACACATCCGACCACCACATGAACAAAGTTTCTATGACACGAGCGCGCCGCTGCACATAGAGGCTTTCGGTGAGCGCTTTATAGTAGTCCTCGCGGTCTTCCAGCCAGGCGCCGTCGGTCGAATTTTTGTAGCGCGTCTCTTCTTGCTTCAGGGCATCGGCATTTTCAGCTTTGATGCCGTCGCGGATAGCGTTGAGCAATCGTTGCAAGCCTTGCGCCAGTCCATATGCGTGTTGAACACTCCACGTTTTCTCGTTCGCAGCGCTGCGCAGCAATGCGATTAGCTCGGTTTGTTGCTCGGGAGTTTTCTCGCTCTGGGGAACGAGCGGAATCGGTATGCACCGGGAGAGAATTGTGTCAGGAAGGGCTTCCGGCATTGCACTCAAGAGAAGGAGCAGCGAATTCGCGGGCGGTTCTTCGAGCGTTTTGAGAAACGCGTTGGCCGCTTGCGGCTGCAAACGATCCGCTTCGCAGATAATCGCGACCTTGCGTCGGCCAGGGGACGTGCGCATCTGCAGGGTGTGCTCGAGATTGCGGATTTGTTCAACCACGATGCGCCGTGATTTCGATTCCGGCTCGGCGACAAAGACTTCGCGCGCCGCGGCGGAAAAAACCTCGGACGGTTTTGTTCCGTTTAGGGCGCTGACGAGGTCGGCGGCGAGGGAGCGCTTTCCGCTGCCGGCCGGACCGGAGATGAGATAAGCGTGCGCGAGCCGATCCTGTGCCTCGGCGTGGCGGAGAAACTCCAACGCTGCATCACGCATGAATGCCATTTTACAATTTCGGATTAATCCGAGCCGGACTGGCACCGATTGCGGATTGCGGACTCTTCACCAACGCAGGAAAGCGAGCCGATATTTCTTTCCAAACGTAATTGTCGATCTTGTCCGGCGTTTGCGTTGCGTCGATCAAGACGACTCGATTTGGTTCACGCGCTGCGAGCTCGCGATAACCCTGCCGAACTCGCTCATAAAACTCCGCTGGTTCCTGCTCCATGCGATCCGGCCGACGAACAGTTTGCTGCATTCGCGATCGCGCGGTCGCTGCATCGACATCGAGAACAAAGGTCAGGTCCGGCCGGCAATCACTTACTGCAAACGCGTTCAGCTGTTCAACGAATTGTCGATCCAACTTTCGCGCCGCGCCCTGATAAACAGTGGTGGAATCGAAAAAGCGATCTGAGATCACGCAGAGGCCGCGTTCAAGCGCCGGCTTGATCGTTTCTCGGACGAGCTGGCTACGGCTTGCTTCGAATAAAAGCAGCTCGGTTTCCGCCGTCATCCCGCTGCTCTGCGGAGCAAACTGAAGAAGCTCACGAATTGTCTCGCCGATGGCGGTGCCGCCCGGTTCGCGGGTGATTAGAAACGAAATCCCGACGGATTCCAGACGCGACGCGAGCCGCTTTACTTGAGTTGATTTCCCGCAACCCTCCGTCCCTTCGAAAGTAATGAATGGCAGCCGCGGCATAATGTCGATCTTGTAACAACGCTACCAGATTGTCGAATCAGCGATAACTTCAAGGAGCGGCGGTCTCTGACCGCCGTTTGAAAAGTCGGCGGTTTGGAAACCGCCGCCCCTTGTCGGTTGAGACGACACCCTGTTATGATACTGCTAGCACATGAAAAATTTCTGGCTCGTTAAGTCGGAACCATCTTCCTATTCGTGGACCGATTTTACAAACGATGGGAAAACGAGCTGGACCGGAGTGCGCAATTATTCTGCACGAAATAATCTGCGCGGAATGCGCAAAGGTGACGAAGTGTTTTTCTATCACAGCGGGGAGGAAAAGTCCGTCGTGGGGATCGCGCGAGTTTTGCAACCAGCCTATCGGGATGCGACGGCGTCCGAGGGCGATTGGAGCACCGTCGACCTTGCTCCGATCAAACCTTTGCGCCGGCCGGTTACGCTACGCCAGATCAAAGAGAATCCGCGATTGAAAAAAGTCCGGCTCGTGCGCCAATCGCGTTTGTCCGTTATGCCGCTGACTGCACAAGAATTTCGTGAAATTGTGCGCATGGGCAAATAGAGCCCGTCGTCATAACGGCGTTGTCATCGCTACGCTCGGGATGACACGTTGATGATGGATAACTTCTAAGCTTTTACACTTGTTCCCAGACCCAGCGACGCCGAAAATTTCATAGGATGAGTTCGTTTGCGGCAACGCAATTTTTACCTGCAGTCGCGACGGGAAGCGCGGCGAAAAATTTCTTCGTGGTCTCGATCCATGACGTGGCTCCCTCGACTCAAGAAATCGCGAAAAAAATCATTGCCGACCTAGCATACCGTCCTGTGCGCGTCTGCTCTCTGTTGGTAGTGCCCGATTATCATCACGAAGGCTCATTCACCAAAGATCGACAATTTATTTCCTGGCTGCGCGACCTTGAAAGCGATGGACATGAAATAGTCATTCATGGCTATTTTCACGAGCGTCCGCGGCGCAATCAGGAAACGCTGCGCGATAAATTCATCACCGAATTCTACACGCAACAAGAAGGCGAATTTTATGACCTCGACTACGATGAGGCCCTTCGCCGAATCATGAAAGCGCGCAATGAATTTCACGGTGTTGGACTATCGCCACGCGGCTTTGTCGCGCCCGCCTGGCTCTTGAATGCGGAAAGCGAACGTGCAGCACGCGACGCTGATATGGAATACACAACGCGTCTTCGGACTTTACACGACCTTCGCTCCGGCGAGATTTTTTCGGCAAGATCGTTAGTGTATAGCGTTCGGAATCGTTGGCGACGAGGGACAAGCCTCATGTGGAATGCCGCACTTGCGCAATGGCTGAAGACTAATCAGTTGCTACGACTGAGCATTCACCCGCCCGATTACCTTTATCCCCGCATTTGGCGGCAGATCGGCGATCTTATTAGTGGAATGGATGCTCAGAGAACGCTGACAACGTATAAGGACTGGATTACTGAACAAAGAACGCGAGCCAGTAACGAATCCTAAGATGAGCAAGTGCGACCTTCACATTCATTCGCGTTATAGTGCGCGTTCCGAGGAATGGCTTTTCCGCCGATTTGATTTTCCCGACAGCTGTTCGGATCCGCGCGACTTGCATCGACAGCTGCTCGATGCCGGAATGGATTATGTAACGGTCACCGATCACGACACGATCGACGGTTGTCTGCAAATTCTAGATCTGCCTAACACGTTCATAAGTGAGCAAGTTACGACGTATTTTCCGCAGGACCCATGCAAGATTCACATTTTGGTCTGGGGAATCTCTGAGGCGCAACACGCCGAAATTGTTAGAATACGAGACAACATTATCGAGCTGCAGCGATATCTGCAGACGACAGCGATCGTGCATGCGGTCGCGCACCCGCTTTACAGCATTAATGGCAAACTCGAAGCATCCCATCTTGAACGGCTGATTCTGCTCTTCAAGCATTTCGAAAGCATTAACGGTTTGCGGGATGCTCTTTTAAGTGAGCTGGCCCAGGATTTATTTGGAAGCCTTACGCCGGAAAAAATAGAAGAGTTCGCCAACCGGCATGATCTCGGACCGACTCATCCAGAGGCTTGGCGGAAGTTCTTCGTCGGGGGTTCAGACGACCACGGCGGAAAGTTTATCGCTTCGGCCTTCACCGAAACGCCGCCGGCGAAGTCCGCGAAAAAATTTCTCGCCCACGTGCGTGAAGGCAACTGTACACCTCGAGGCAATGGAGGAACCCCCCTCGCCTTGTCGCATGGTTTCTACAACACCGTCTCCTGCTTTATCCAGGAACGGTTTCACGAGAAGCTCGGACCAAGTGCGCCGCTTCTCGAGCAGATGTTCTCGCGTTTCATGGAAGGGCGCGACCCGACCGAATTCACGCTCAAAGAAAAGGCAACGTTTATCGCGGAAGGTGTGTTGTCGGGAAAGATCTTCGAGCTGGCGAAACCCGCCAACATGTCATTTTGGAAAGAACTCTCGAGGTATTTCTCCCGGCCCGACGTAAAAGCAAGATTAGCGGAGGAACTCAACGGAGTCTCAGAACCGGAGCGGCGGACTTTTCTGATGGCGAACATGGTCGCCGAGCAGCTCACGTTTCGCTTGTTCAAGAAATTCGTTCAGCAAATCAGTACCGGCAATTTCGTCGAGAGCATGCAAGCGATTAGCGCAATCGCGCCAATTCTAATCATTCTCGCGCCGTACATTTACGGCTTTCACAGTCAGGCGCCGTCCCGCAAATGGCTGAGACAAATCTTTCGCGAGCTGACCGGCCAAGTCCCATCAGCTTTACAGAATCATAAGCGCGCGTGGTTTACCGATACGCTCGAAGATGTCAATGGTGTCGCCACGACAATTCGCAAAATGAGCGCGGCCGGCGCGACTGCCGGCAAGGAATTGATCGTCGTGACTTCGCGCAGCGAATTGAACATCAACGATATTCCGATCAAAAACTTCCCGCCCATTGGCGAGTTCGAGTTGCCAGAATACGAGCTGCAAAAGCTCAGCTTCCCGCCAATCCTGCAAATGCTCGATTACATCCAACGGGAAAAATTCACCGAGATCATTATCAGCACGCCTGGCCCTATTGGACTCACCGCGCTCCTCGCTGCCAAGATGCTCAACCTTCAAACCAGCGGTATTTATCACACCGATTTTCCGCAGTACATCCGCATTCTCACCGAGGATGGTTTTCTCGAAAGCGTCGCCTGGCGCTACATGCACTGGTTTTACGGCCAGCTTGATACCGTTTTCGTTAACTCTGAAGAGTACAGGCAAAGCTGGATCAACCGCGGTTTGGATCCGACGAAGCTCAAGCTCTTTCCGCGCGGTCTCGATACCGAGCTTTTCAACCCAGGGCGCCGGGATCCGGCGTTCTGGGAAAAATTCGGCGTAACGAACGGTAAGGTACGTCTCCTTTACGTCGGTCGCATATCGAAGGAAAAGGATCTCGATGTTCTGGCAAATGCATACCGGCATCTGCGTGAGGAAGGATTGCCGATCCAACTTCTGTTTGTTGGACACGGGCCGTATTCGGAAGCGCTTTCCGAAACACTCCCGGATGCAATCTTCACCGGTTCTTTGATGGGTAAAGAACTGGCGACCGCTTACGCCTCCGCCGATGTATTCGCGTTTCCAAGCACCACTGACACGTTTGGTAATGTAATTATCGAAGCGCAAGCTTCCGGTGTTCCGGTTATTGTGTCCGATTCCGGCGGACCGAAAGAGTTAGTGGAAGACAATACCAACGGCCTTATCACGAAATCGCACGATGTGGAGGACTTTACGCGCGCGGTCCGCGCGCTGGTTGTCGATCCCGGAATGCGGCAGCGGATGGGCGATCGGGCTCGTGAGAGTGTGGTCAATCGAACCTGGCCGAATGCGTTCCGGAAATTCTGGTCCATCACAGAGACTTGACCAAGGCCCATATGTCGCAGAAGTGTGCTCGTGCGATCTGAAGATAGTCAAAATCCGCGAGGAACGCCTGCGCGACCAATTTCGGGACAGCGGGTTTAAAGAGAGCACACCTTACAACCCCGACAGGCGTCTTACTCAAGAAAGGTTCATGAAAGTCCAGACGAAAATTACTTTTTTGCTCGGGTTGGTCGTCGCGGCTTTTGTGGGGGGTCTGTTCGCTTTTCACACTTACGATCGGCAAAAATTTCGCCATATCGCGGAGGAAAGATTTAATGAGCGCGGCAGCGCCTTTGAAGGTTTTCTCAGCCACCACGGCGAGCCTTTGCAAACCCTGGTGGACGATTTCACCTGCTTCGATCAGATGGTGAAGGCGATCGCAACCGAAGATTACCAGTGGCTCGGTGAGAACGTTAATAAGTCCACGCTCGACGGCTACCACGCACACACGATTTGGATTCATCGGGCCGATGGGACTTTGCTTTATCCTCTCTCTTACTCGGGCGCACCTGAGATCGAGCAATTTCCTATTTCGCGAGAATCCTTCGCAGCGATTTTCGCGCACCAACCGCTTGTGCACTTTTTCGTCGAAGTCCCCGCAGGGATCATGGAGATTCGCGCAGGAACAATTCACCCGTCAAAAGATTTGCGACGGCAGGGACCGCCGCAGGGTTATTTCTTTGCCGGGCGCTTGTGGAACCAGCCAATGCTGGATGAGATGTCGATGTTTACTGGCAATGAAATCACTCTGTTGCCAGCGACCCAACCGATGCGCGAAATTCGGAGTGACGAACACAACGGCTCCGTCGCCTTCTCACGGGTGTTACGCGGATGGGATGGCCAGCCACTTGCCCAGCTCGCCATCCGCAATGAATCCCCGGTCGTGCGACAGTTGAATCGCGAAAGCGACTTATTGTTTGTTTCGCTGATCCTCTTTGCCTTGGTTCTGCTGCTGCTTATCTCAACTTTCCTCGTTCGGTGGGTGCGCCGGCCGTTGGGTCTCATTATGACCAGCCTCACCCATAACGATCGCGAAAAGATCGCCTCCCTGGAAAACGACAACTCCGAGTTTGGCGAGCTTGCTCGCACGGTGCGGAAGTTTTTCGAGCAGCGCGATAATTTGATCCGCGAAATGGATGAACGCCGCGCGACCGAGGAGGCGCTTCGCAAAAGCGAAGGCGAACTGCGCCATTCGCAAAAAATGGAAGCGGTGGGTCGGCTCGCGGGCGGTGTAGCCCATGACTTTAATAATCTCCTGACCGCCATTATCGGCTACGCCGAACTGTTGACCAACCGCGCCTCGAAGGACCCGTTGGTTCGGCAACATGCCGATCTTATTCGGAAAGCAGGCGAACAAGCCGCGACCCTCACTCGGCAACTGCTCGCATTCAGTCGCAAGCAATTGCTCCAACCCAGAGTGATCGATCTTAATACGCTCGTGGTCGATATGGAAACATTGCTACGGCGCGTGATTGGCGAGCGCTTCGATCTAAAGACGAAGCCCGAAGCAGAAAACGGCCGCGTCAAAGCCGATCCGAATCAGCTCGAACAGGTGATTTTAAACCTCGGGGTAAACGCACGCGACGCCATGCCCACCGGCGGGACATTAATCATTCGCACAACCAACGTGAACCTGGATACGAAGAGCGCGCGCCAAGTTTCGAATGCTCTTCGGCCCGGCTCCTACGTCGTCCTGTCCGTTACCGATACAGGTGCGGGAATGAACAAGGAAACCAAAGCGCAAATCTTCGAACCCTTCTTCACCACCAAAGGACCGGGCAAAGGCACCGGTCTCGGACTCGCGATGGTTTATGGAATTGTCCGCCAAAGCGGTGGCGGGATTTCTGTGGAAAGCGAACTGAGCCGCGGCAGTACATTCCGCATATACCTGCCGGTTGAAACTGCTCCCCTCGACTATGTGAAACCTGCGCCTCCCCCGCTCCGGAGCGAGCACGACTCAGAGACGGTGCTCGTAGTTGAAGACGAAGAGATTGTACGAGAACTCGTTTGCGATGTGCTGGAAGAACAGGGCTATACGGTAATGCGTGCGGCTGATGGACAGCAGGCGCTCGAAATGGCGGACGCCTTCGAGGACAAAATCGATCTCTTAATCACCGACGTGATCATGCCGCATATGAATGGACAAGAACTCGCAGTGACACTTTCGCGCGCTCGACCGGAAATGAGAGTCCTGTATGTTTCGGGCTATTCTTCCGACGACATCAGCGATCACGGTGTGCTGAGAGAAGATGTGGAACTGCTGCAAAAACCGTTTAGCCCGCACATGCTTCTCGAACGAATGCGTGAGATTTTAGGCAATGGAACTGGGCTGCCCGATACTGAGTCCGATGTGACAGATCTAAGTTGCAGACACGGAGCCTCGGTTGGTTACAAGGGGCTAGGAAGGGTGGATCGAAAATTCCAGCCTTAACCCGTCCCGAAGTAGCGATCGCCGGCATCGCCCAGACCGGGGACGATGTAGCCGAATTCATTTAATTCGGGATCGATCGCCGCGGTTATGATGGACACTTCTGGATGCACGGATTGCAACTGCTCAATTCCCGGCGGACAGGCAACCAGACACACGAACTGGATGCGGCGCGCACCGTTTTTCTTTAGTTGTGCGACCGCTTCGCACGCGCTGTTTCCAGTCGCCAACATGGGATCGACAACTACCGTTTGCGCCTCGCTCAAATTCGAGGGTAAGCGCGAAAAGTAAGTCGTTGGCCGCAGCGTTTTCTCGTCGCGATAAACACCGACGTGGCCGATAGTCGCTTCCGCAAAAACACGCGACATCCCATCGAGCATTCCCAGTCCCGCCCGCAAAATCGGAATGAGCACGACCGGGCGCGCCAAAATTTGTCCGGCGCATTTCTTGAGCGGTGTCTCCACCTCTATCGGTGATGTCTCCCAGTCGCACGCCGCTTCACCGAGCAACAACATCGACACCTCCTGCATGTTGCGTCGAAATTCCTCCGGCATCGTCGTCTTCGCTCGCAAGATCGACAATTTCGTCTCAATCAGCGGATGCTGGGCGACGTGGACGTCATGTTTGGTGGCACTCACGCTGTTTCGTGTAAAGTTCGGCGAGAACGTCAGTTTCAATTGTCGATCTTGAGATGAAAAGCGAAATCACGCGCACACAAAACACGGCTACGGATGAGAGCGGAAAAAGCCGGCCGGCGACAGTGGTAAAACGGCGTTATCCGATCGGAGCAGAAATTATTGGAGCAAATGAAACGCATTTCCGCCTCTGGGCGCCAAAAGTGCAAAATGTTGATGTTGTCCTGGAAACGAGCGCAGAAAAAAATGCGCGCCGCACCTTTCATCCGCTCTCGCGCGAGGAAAGTGGATATTTTTCCGGCTCTGTCGCAGCCGGCGCGGGCGCTTGTTACCGTTTTCGCGTTGATGGCGGAGAACATTTTTTTCCCGATCCCGCTTCACGTTATCAACCGGACGGCCCACACGGCTCTTCTTCCGTAGTCGATCCGTCCACCTTCAAATGGTCGGACCCGAAGTGGCGCGGACGAAAATTGAAAGGGCAGATGATTTACGAAATGCATATCGGCACGTTTACGCAGGAAGGCACGTGGAAGGCCGCCGTCGAACAGTTGCCCGAGCTCGCGCGCATCGGCATTACCGTGATTGAAATGATGCCGATCGGCGATTTCCCCGGCGATTTCGGCTGGGGCTACGACGGTGTCAATCTTTTCGCTCCGACCCGATTGTACGGCACACCGGACGATTTGCGCAGCTTCATCGATCGCGCGCATGCCCTCAATCTTTCGGTCATTCTCGACGTGGTTTATAACCACTTTGGGCCGGACGGAAATTATCTGCGCGTTTTCTCGGAGGATTATTTCACGCCCAAGCACGAAAATGACTGGGGCGAGTCGATCAATTTTGACGGACCGAACTCCGGGCCAGTGCGCGAGTTCTACATTACGAACGCCCGCTATTGGACGGAGGAATTTCATTTCGACGGCTTCCGTTTCGACGCGACGCAGGATGTGCACGATGAGTCCGACGAGTACATCGTCGGCGCGGCTGGAAGGGCGGCGCGCCTCGCGGCGGGAGAGCGGTCGTTAATTCTCGTCGCCGAAAATGAACCGGAGGAAACCAAATTGGCTCGGCCCCGCCGCGAAGGCGGCGACGATCTCGACGGTTTATGGAACGACGATCTTCATCACACGACCATTGTCGCGTTAACCGGTCGCAGAGAAGCGTATTACACCGACTATTGGGGCGCGCCGCAGGAATTCATTTCCGCAGCGAAGTACGGTTATCTTTATCAAGGCCAACCTTACTCGTGGCAGGAGGCGCCGCGCGGCACACCCACTTTTGGGCTGCCGCCAGAAGCGTTTGTCGCTTTCATCGAGAACCATGACCAGGTTGCAAACACCGCGTCGGGCGACCGATTGCGTTTCCAAACTTCCCCCGGTCGATATCGCGCCATGACCGCGCTGCTCTTGTTAGGTCCCTGGACGCCGATGCTTTTTCAAGGGCAGGAGTTCGGTACATCCACGCCGTTCATGTTTTTTACTCAAGTCGGTGATAGCTCCATGCGAGAGGCGATTCGAAAAGGGCGATTCAAATTTCTGGCGCAATTCCCATCTCTCGCCGATGACGAGACGCAAAAGAATCTGCCGGTGCCGTCCGATCCGAAAGTTTTCGAACGCTGCAAACTGGACTTCTCCGAACGGGAAAAGAACCGCGAATTTTATGATCTGCATGTCGATCTTATCAGATTGCGCCGCGAGGATTCGCGCTTCAGTAAACAAATCTCCGGCGGGGTCGACGGCGCCGTGCTAGGCCCGGCAAGCTTTGTGCTTAGATATATTGCCGAGGAAAATGATCATCGCCTGCTGGTGGTAAATTTCGGAAACCTTCAAAAGTTGACATCCATACCCGAACCTTTGCTTGCACCCCCGCTCGGATTTGAGTGGGAATCTATCTGGACAACGGAGTCGCCATCTTATGGCGGCCCCGGCGCCGTGACGGTGGCGACGCAGAATGAGTGGACCTTGCCGGCGGAAGCCACCGTCGCCTTGCGACTCGTGCCTGAGAAAGCGCCGCGACGAAAACCAAAACGCCGTCGCGACTGAAGCAGCTTTCGAGTAATGGATCAGACGCACCAGCCTGTCGTCGTGCGCACAATGAAGTGGGATTGCGCGCACATGTCGCGCGAAATCCTACTTAATTACGAATGGATTGTGACGAACGGCCTGGGCGGTTACGCCTCCGGCACTGTTTCTGGGGCGATCACGCGACGTTATCACGGATTGCTCATCGCCGCCTTGCCCGCACCGCTCGGGCGGATGGTGATGTGGAGTCATCTCTCGGAATTTCTTCGCTTCAGCGAGAATGATGTTGTTTCCCTCGGCGGTGAAGAACGCGCCGGCGGTGAGCTTGATCTGCATGGCGCCGATTATCTGCGTGAGTTCCGCCTCGAAGACGGTCTGCCCGTCTGGATCTATCAAGTGCGCGATCTCGTTCTGGAGAAGCGCGTGCTTCTTCCGCATCTGCAAAACACCGTGCACATCATTTACCGGATTCTTGCCGGCAAGACACGGCCGCGCTTGGAATTACGGCCGGCATTTCATTTCCGTCACCACGAAATGCCGGTCAACAAATCGCTGGCCGCCGGTTACAAATTGACGACGCAAGGCGATCATTACGAGATCGCTTCCGATCGTCGCGGACTTCCGCCGTTTCGGATGAAGTTATGCGGTTGCGACGCCGCCTTCACCATTGCCGCGGCGAAAGTTCGGCAGGTTGTTTACCGCACCGAGCAAAGCCGCGGTTACGCCTACGAAGGCGATTTATGGAGCCCCGGATTTTTCCATGTCGATCTTAGCAATCACGACGACGTAACGATGGTTGGCTCCACTGAAAAATGGGAAATAACCGAAGTCTTGAGTCCGACCGAGGCATTGGCCTCGGAGCGCGAACGCCGTGGCCGCCTTCTTAACGAAGCAATTCCGCAAGCGCGCGAAGGCTTTCCCGCGGAATTGGTTTTTGCCGCAGACCAATTCATTATTACCCCAGCCGGTCGCGCTGAGGAAGCAGCGCGCGCCCATGCCGCTGGGGATGAAGTGCGAACAGTGATCGCCGGATATCACTGGTTTACCGATTGGGGCCGCGACACCATGATCAGCCTGGAAGGCCTCGCTGTGGTGACCGGCCGCTGGCTCGAAGCCGGTTATATCCTTCGGACGTTCGCGCATTATACGCGCGACGGCTTAATCCCGAACATGTTCCCGGAAGGAAAAAAGCAGGGGCTTTATCACACCGCCGACGCAACGCTTTGGTTTTTTCACGCGCTCGGTCGTTACTTGGATTACAGCGAAGATCGCAGCACACTGCGCTTGTTGCTGCCGACTCTGATTGACATCGCCGAGCATCATTTGCGCGGCACTAAGTTTAACATCCATGTCGATCCAGCGGACGGTTTGCTCGTGCAAGGCGAGGAAGGTTATCAGCTCACCTGGATGGATGCGAAGATGGGCGATTGGGTTGTTACCGCGCGACGCGGCAAGGCGGTTGAGATCAACGCGCTTTGGTACAATGCGCTGCGGCTGCTGGCGAACTGGCTGCGCGAAAAAGACAATACCGCGGCGCAACGTTACGACGATCACGCCGAGCGCGCGCGCGTCTCCTTCAACCGGCGTTTCTGGTACGCGGACGGCGGGTATCTTTACGATGTCGTCGATTGCAACGGTCAACCGCAAAGTCACGACATATCGTGCCGGCCCAACCAGATCTTCGCCATTTCGCTCGAAAATCCGGTTCTCGAACAGGAACGCTGGGCATCAGTTCTCGATGTTGTCGAAAAAAAGTTGGTGACACCGGTAGGCCTTCGGTCGCTCTCACCGGACGATCCAGAATACCAACCGATCTATTTCGGCGACCTTCGTTCGCGCGATGGCGCGTATCATCAGGGAACGGTCTGGGCTTGGTTGATCGGCCCGTTCATCGACGCGTGGCTTAAGGTTCACCCGGACGACAAAAAAGGCGCGCACAAATTTCTTGAAACGTTCCCGGTGCATCTTAGCGATGAGGGCATCGGCACGATTAGCGAAGTGTTCGACGCCCGCGAGCCGCACATGGCCGGTGGGTGTATTGCACAGGCCTGGAGCGTCGCCGAGGTTTTGCGTTGCTGGGTCAAAACAAATTAACTGTGGTGGCAGGCGTGTCGCCTGCTCATCCTTAGTGATCGCAGCCGGCACGGCTGCCTCCACAGAAGATCGACAATTCCAATTGCGATCAACTGACTGCGCTGCTTCGATAAGTAGATGATGCCTGAGACCGCGGAAGAGCTTTGTCAGCAGCCGGAAGTTCGCGAAGAACTTGCGCGCACGACCGGCCAGAAAACTGGAGAGAAAGTTAAAGCGGAGACGAAAGACAAATTCTGGTTTGTCACGCACGCTCTTTTGCTCATCGGCTGCGCTGTCTTTTATTGGCTGCTAGGGTCGAAACTGATCCCGCTCTCGGCTGCGCATGTCGATCTTGTTCGACGTGCTCTGCGC
>JALYUC010000016.1 GCA_030853965.1 Verrucomicrobiota bacterium
ATGGAGCGCTGAAGCGCAAACTTTCCTCAATTCTCCTGATTTTTTTTTCGCTGATATCCCGCTCCTTTATGAAACCGGTGGTGAAACCCTTTGCGACCGCGTGGTGGTCGTGGCCTGTTCGCAGACCGTTCAATTATCGCGGCTACTCGCCCGTGGGTCGGTCGATCAGCGCGTCGCTCAGGAAATCATTGATTCGCAAATGCCGCTGACTGACAAAATCACGCGCGCCGATCACGTCGTTTGGAACGATGGCGAGCATTCCGTGCTGAAAGAGCAAGCAAATCTGCTGGTCGATCTTTGGCGCAAAAAGTAATGGAAGAAGAACGAGCAAATCCTGCCGCTGAGACAGCAGCAGCTACAACGTCGGCGGAAGATGTCGATGTAAGTGTAGAGGCGGGCGTGTCGCCCCCAGATTCTGAAACGGCGATCGCCACAGATAGAACTGCGGCTGACACAGCCGCCACTACACCATCGCTCGACCTAAACAAGCTGCACGATGCTTCGCTGGAACAAGTGGATTCTTTGGCGAAGCAACTCGATCTACGCCTGGATCCGGTTCGGTCGCGTCATCATCATATTGTCGATCTTGTCCGCGCGGCGCTTACTCGCGGCGGAACCGTGACGGCGGAAGGTTTTCTCGATCAAGTTTTCGAGTCGTCGGCCATGCTTCGTTATCCGAAACTAAACTTTCTGCCCGTGCCCGAAGATGTAAGCGTGCCGCGCGCGATCCTGCAGCGGTATTACTTGCGGGCTGGCCAGCGTCTTTCTGGAAAAGTGCGTCTGCCGCAAAATCGGGAGAAATATCTCATGCTCGATGAAGTGATAACGATCGAGGGACAACCGGCCGAGCAGTGGATCGAGCCCCCTGATTTTGAAAAGCTGACGCCGCAATTTCCGCAGGGCCGAATCATGCTCGAAAATACGAAGACGAATTCGATCAGCGCGCGCGCCGTCGATCTGCTCGCGCCGCTTGGGCGCGGCCAGCGCGGATTGATCGTATCGCCGCCGCGCGTGGGCAAAACGATTTTGTTGAAAGAAATTGCGAAAGCGATCCGGATAAATCATCCCGAGATCGTCCTGATCATGTTGCTGGTGGACGAGCGCCCAGAGGAGGTGACCGATTTACAACGCGAAGTGGATTGCGAGGTCTATCATTCGAATTTCGATGAAAACGTACATCGACATGTGCAAGTGGCGGAGCTGGTACTCGAGCGGGCCAAGCGTCTGGTCGAGTTAAAGAAAGATGTCGTGATATTGCTCGACAGTATTACGCGGCTTTCCCGCGGATATAACAATCTTCAGTCGAGCAAAGGCCGCATCATGTCGGGCGGCGTCGAGTCGAAGGCATTGACGAAGCCGAAGAAATTTTTTGGATCGGCGCGCAATGCCGAAGAAGGCGGCAGCCTGACCGTTCTCGCAACGGCGTTGACCGAAACCGGCAGCCGGATGGACCAGGTAATTTTCGAGGAATTCAAAGGCACGGGAAACATGGAGCTGCATCTCGATCGTGCCTTGCAGGAAAAGCGCCTTTATCCGGCCATCCATCCTTTGCAATCGGCCACGCGTCGCGAGGAATTGCTTTATCACCCCGACGAATGGGAACGCGTGCAACTGTTACGCAAAACGATGGCGGCGCTCCCGCCCATTGAGGCGATGGAGAAGTTGATCGAGAACCTCGAAGCAACCAAATCCAACGCCGAGCTGCTGCTCAGCGGATTGAAGTGATCGCGACCGCTGCGCAGTTGGCCGAACTCCTTCCGCAGATCGAAGCGGTCGAGCGTGTCGCGATCGATACGGAAGCGGACAGTCTGCATTGCTATCGGGAGAAGCTTTGTCTATTGCAAATTAGCCTGCGGGGACGGGATTACATCGTCGATCCACTGGCTGATGTCGATCTTGCACCATTGCGGGCGGTGCTCGAGCGAAAAGAAATTGTTCTGCAGGGCGCCGATTTTGATCTGCGATTGCTTCGCCGCAGTTTGAATTTTAGCGCCCGTCGAATTTTCGACACCGTGATTGCTGCGCGGTTGCTTGGGATCCGCGAGTTCAGTTTAGCGGCGTTGCTAAAACGATACTTCGGGGTCGAACTGACAAAAGCTTCGCAAAAAGCAAATTGGGCGCAGCGGCCGTTGCCTGCGCGCATGGTCGAATACGCGATAAACGATACCCATTACCTCCTGCCGCTCGCTGAGAAACTGGAGGGAGAGTTACGAAGCATTGGGCGGATGGAGTGGTTTGAGCAATCGTGCCAACGCGCCATCGAACAATCTGCAATCGATCGTGCCCGCGATGTAAATGAAGCGTGGCGGATTAGCGGATCGGGGACGTTGCCGCCGCGAACGGCGGCGGTGTTGCGCGAACTGTGGAAATGGCGCGAAAAGGAAGCGGAAGCGGGCGATCGACCGGCTTTCCACATTTTGCAAAATAGCGAGCTGTTGCGCGCGGCGGAAGGTTTCGTGGAAGGTAGTAATCCAGACTATCGATATTTTTCGGCGCGGCGTCGCCGCGGTTTTCGCGAAGCTGCCGAAAACGCATTGCGGCTGCCGGAGGATCAATGGCCAGTGATGCGCCGCCGTTCCGGAGCTCGTCCCACCGCCGAAATGGTGCGTCGCGTGGACGAACTGAAACATCGACGCGATCGAGCCGCGACCGAACTGAAGTTGGAACCGACTGTCCTTGCGCCGCGCAACGTCCTGGAAACGATTGCGGCGGACGAAAAACGTGGGGCAGATATTCTGGTTCCATGGCAACGCCAATTGCTCGGCCTGGAAATCTGAATTCTTATTTACGATTCGTAAAAGCTTGACGTAAGCACGTTCGAGCCGGTAATAAATACAGGCTCGTGGATAACCGGGCCCGACCGCTGTTGGCGTATGCCTGCGTTGCAGCATTTTATACCTTCACGGCACTGCTGTCTCAGATTGCGGACGCGGCAGAACTAAAGCAAGCGCGCATCACGCAAATTATACGAGACGTGAAGCTGCTCGGGGATCAAGGCGCGCGTCCGGCGGTCGTTAGCGACCAAGTGGGGGAAGGAGCGGCCGTTCGCACTGGAGTGGACTCGCGCGCCGAGCTTACCTTTGCCGATCTGACAGTAACGCGGTTGGGCGCAAACACGGTCTTCAGTTTTAATGCCGCAAACCGCACCTTCGATTTATCCGCGGGCGCAATTTTGCTGCAGGTGCCGAAAAATTCCGGAGGCGCGAAGGTCACCACAGCGGCCACCACGGCGGCGATCACTGGCACCACTGTCATGATGTCTACCACCAAGTTTTTGGTGCTGGAAGGGAGCGCCCAGTTATGTAGCCAAAAGTACCCGGGCGAATGTGTAAGTGTCAAAGGCGGAGAGATGGTCAAGGTCGGCGCGGGCGGACATCTTGGTGCGGTGGCGAAGTTTAACGTGCGCTTGGTGACTGAGACGTCGCCTCTATTTACCGACTTTCCTCTGCTCAGCAGCTGGGGCGCGATTGCGGCAATGTTTGCGGCACCACCAGCGGGGCCTGCGAATCTTGGCGGCCCCGGCGATCTGATCGACGTCGTCGACCAAAAAGCGGCCTCCTCACCTACTCCTAGTCCCAGCCCATCGCCAAGCCCAAGTCCCTCGCCAAGTCCATCACCCAGTCCAAGTCCATCACCCAGTCCAAGCCCATCGCCTAGTCCAAGCCCATCACCT
>JALYUC010000025.1 GCA_030853965.1 Verrucomicrobiota bacterium
TACACTTACGCCTGGCGCGCCGACAATGGCCTTGGCACTGGTGGGGGCGGAGATATCGCAATCAATCCACTCGATAATTTTCAACTATTCCAGGCAGATTTGAACATGAGGTTTTAGTTGTCGATCTCGCCACAGGACGAGTCCGTCCGACTGGCGGACTTGCGCGAGTAATCTCTCCGGCTACAGTTCGAACAGGCAATGGAGTTTGCCATCCCTTGGAAAAGGGAAACCGCCTCGAGCTGATGACTCCTACCAACGTAGGAGTTTTTTATGCTCAAGTTTTTATCTGGGTTTGCGGTTTCATCCCTCGGCCTCAAGCAGATGTTATTCGTTGGTGTCGGCGGATTCCTGGGATCGATCGCGCGTTATAAGCTTGGCGGCTTCGTTCTTCACCGTTCGGCAGCTTGGGATTTCCCATTAAGCACGTTCATGGTGAATTTGATCGGCTGTTTCGCAATTGGAATGCTCGCTGCGTTGGTTGAGCGGCACGATTTGTTTTCAACCGCGACGAGACTGTTTTTATTCACCGGGTTTCTTGGCGGATTCACCACCTTTTCCGCATTCGCGTATGAAGGATTGTTTCTGATACGGAGAGGATCGCCAGGTGTCGCAGTATTGTATTCGGGCACGAGCATCGGGTTCGGATTCGCCGCGGTTTGGATTGGAATGAAATTCATGGATCTGCTTTGGCGCGCGCATCGTTGACGCGGGCCAATTGCGAATTCACGCAATTGTTACCTGGCTGTCATTCGTTCGTAACAATCGCCGCTTAGCGTGCGGCACATGTTCATCAAAAAAGTAACGTTCATCGCCTTAGCGATGAGCTTCACGTGCGGTACGATGTCGATCTATGCGCAAGATGCGGGCGCGCTCCTCGATCTGCTCGTGCGCAAAAGGCTCATCACGGATCAGGAAGCGGAAGAAGTTCGCGCTGAGCTTACGAAAGAGGTTTCTGCGACGTCAGCGGGCAAATGGAAGCTCTCGACGCCAATCACCGAGCTGGAGCTTTATGGCGACATACGTCTGCGCTACGAGATCCGCAACGGAACCAGACCCGATGACGTCCCGAATGAAGACGACACTTTGCAACGCAATCGTCCGCGCTATCGGCTCCGGTTGGGCCTGCGCGGCACGCTGATCGACGATTGGTTTTTCGGCGTCCGTTTGGAAACGAATACGAATCCGCGGTCGACCAACGTGACCTTCGGCGATGATGCCGGACCCTTCGGCAAAACGAGCGACGGCGTCAACGTCGGCCAGGCTTATCTCGGCTATCGCGGCTTCCACGACATCACCTTGACCGGCGGCAAGATGCCGAACCCGCTCGTCACGACGTTGATGGTCTGGGACGGAGATATCAATCCGGAAGGGCTGTCCGAACAGTGGAAGCACTCGTTTAATTTCAGTTTCGGCGGCGGCGCCGTCGCCGAGTCCGCGTCATCATCGGACGGAAAAGGAGTCGTCGCCACGCAGACCGCGTCCGAACCATTCAAGTTGAAGATCGACGTCTTCGCGAACTTTGCGCAGTTCGTTTACGACGACACGAATCCCGAGAATTCGATCGGGCCGCGACCGGCGGTGGGTGGAAGATTGGTTCCAACAGCGGATGCCTTCATGCTCGCCTGGCAGCTCGGCGCGAAGTTCAATTTCCCGAAGAACTTTTACTTCCAGATCGCCCCAGTCGTTTATAATTACACTGGCAACGGCGATTCGTTTAACGTCCATTTCATCGGTGGCGAGCCTGGTCTGTCCAACTCAGCCTCGATCGCGCTAAACCAGACCGGTATTAACAGCTTGCTCGTGCTCGAAATTCCGGCCGAAATCGGTTGGAAACTCGGCGAGCTGCCGATGCGCATCTTCGGCGATTTTGCGGTCAACTTCAACGCGGACGAGCGGGCGAATGCAGCACTCCATCCGACCAAGGGCGACCAGCGTTACGCATATCAAATTGGCGTTGGGATTGGTCAGTTGAAGCAAAAGCGCGACTGGCAGCTCAATGTCTTCTGGCAACATCAGGAGCAATATTCCCTCGATCCAAACCTGGTTGACTCCGACATCTTCGACAGCCGCTTGAACATCGAGGGCGTCGTTGTTCAGGCTGGTTATGCGCTGAGCGACGCCGTCACCTTCAACCTGACTTACGGATACGGCTGGCGGATCGATGATGCACTTGGCACGGGCGGTTCGGCGGATATCGCGGTCAATCCGATGGACCAGTATCAAATTTTCCAGGCGGACTTGAGCGTGAAATTCTAAACATCCACAACCTCGAACAAACCAACTCCACAAAACCAACCTTATGAAAATAAAACACCTCCCACTTGGTCTCTTACTTGCAGTCACCGTCTCGAGCGCGAACGCCGATCGCCTTGTCATCAAAGGCTCGGATACACTCGGCGCGAAACTCGTTCCGCAGCTGGCGGAGCAGTTCAAAGCCCAACATTCCGGCACCACCTTCGACATCGCAGCGGAAGGATCGACCACCGGCATCGCCGCAATCACCGATGGCACCGCGCAAATCGGCATGTCAAGTCGGCGCGCAAAACCGGCCGAAATTTCCGCCGCTTCCGGAAAAGGCGTGAACATGAAGCCGACGATTGTTGCTTATGACGGCATCGCCGTGATTGTGAATTCGGCAAATCCGATCAAGGGCCTGACGAGAAAGCAGGTCGAACAAATCTTCACCGGCGACGTGACCGATTGGAGCGCGGTCGGCGGCTCCGGCGGAAAAATTTCCGTTTACACACGCAACACGTCGTCCGGCACCTACTCGGACTTTAAAGAACTGGCGATGAAGAAACGTGATTACGCCCCGAGTTCGCAGAAGATGGCTGGCAACGAGCAAATCGCATCTGAGGTCGGCAAAAATCCGAACGGAGCTGGCTATGTCGGTCTCGCCTATACCAAGGCGAGCGGCATCAAAGTGGTGCCGATCGATGGTGCCGTGCCTTCTAAGGAGAGCGTCCTGAACAAATCCTATCCGTACGCACGGCCTACGTTCTATTACACCAACAGCGAACCGAGCGGTCTGGCGAAGGAGTTTCTTGATTTTACGATTGGGCCGACCGGCCAAAAAATTGTAGCGCAGGTAGGCTTTGTTCCGATCAAGTAGCGATAACTCAGTTAGGTTAATGAAAAGCCCGTCGGTCAGGACTCAGGCGGGCTTCGTTCCCAGGAGTTGCCATTCGGAGTCGAACGTTTTCGGTTCTCGCCAAATAATCGATGACAATTAGGTCGTCGTCGCTTTTACGCTGAGCCGTCCGCGTCTTTTAAATAACGTCACTTAATCGTCACACGAAAGGTTTTGACCGACGCAAACGACCTGCGGCAATTTGGAGCGCCATGGTGAAAGTCCTTTTCATTTGCGTTCACAATAGCGCGAGGAGTCAGATTGCAGCGGCCTTGCTTAACAAGATTTGCGGAGAGTTTTTCGAAGCGCACAGCGCCGGTCTTACCCCGGGCGTTCTCAATCCGCTTGCCATCGAGGCGCTCCGGGAGATCGGGATCGACATCTCAAAGAACAAGACTCAAGCCGTGTTCGATGTTTTTAAGTCCGGGCAATTATTCCCGTATGTGATCACAGTTTGCAGCGAGACAGAGGCTGAAGGCTGCCCGATCTTTCCCGGCGTGACAACCCGGTTGCATTGGCCTTTCCCCGATCCCTCCAAACTTGAGGGCACGCCAGAAAAGAAGATGGAAGGGACGCGTAAAATATTGCAGAGCATCAAGGATAAAGTGAGCGAGTTCTGCCGTGAACAGTGCAGGATGACAAAACGGATAACGTGACGTCGATGACAGTCGAAGACGTCGGCTAGCGCTCGCGCTAAATTTCGCGACGATAATTCTTGGCATTTCCGCCCGAAACGATTGAGTCGGTGAGATGCGCCGTCCACATCACGTTTCCTCGCGCGAAATCGAGCGGAAATTTTTGATCAAACGCCTGCCGGTCGAGATCCGGCGTTCGCGACATTTTCAAATCGCGCAGGGTTATCTCGCGAACGAAACTGGTGGCAGGCACGTTCGCCTGCGTAAGAAGACAAAGACCACTTCCCTAACTTTCAAGGTGGGACGTGGCTCCGCGCGCGAAGAGCGCGAGATTCGGCTAAGCGCAAAACAATTCGCCACGCTTTGGCCAGCGACGAGGGGGCGGCGATTGCACAAGGTTCGCTACGAAGTTCCGTGGAAAAATCTTACCATCGAGATCGACATTTATCACGGCCGCAATCATGGTTTGATGGTAGCGGAAGTGGAATTCCGAAGCCAATTGACCTACCGCAAATTCAAGCCGCCCGGTTGGTTTGGGCGGGAAGTAACGGGAGAAAAACGCTACAGCAACGTGAGACTGGCCCGCGAATAGTTCGACATCATGAGCTACGAATTGCGACGGGACGAAACGCTCGGCAAAAGCTTGGGCCGCGTTTGCCGCAAACAGATCGAGCTCGCCCTCGCCATTGCCAAAGGCGAGAAAGAACCGGACGACACGCCGGTCCATGAAACACGCAAACATTTGAAGAAAGCGCGCGCGGTTCTGCGGTTAGTCGGAAAAGAAATAGGGCGCGGTTTGTTCCGGCAACAGGATCACTGCCTGCGCGACGCTGGCCGTTTGATCTCGGATATTCGCGATGCCGAAGTGCGATTGCAGACTGTGCGACAGTTGCAGGGCATCAAACAACGCCGTGGACACGCCTCCTATCGGCAACTGGAAACGATTTTGATGTTAGAGCTGGAAAATTTCATGGCAGCATTTGCCGAATGGCAGACGCAGGCGATACCGATGCTGGAAAAGGCATGCGGGGCCATCGATTGCTGGCCGCTCAATCAATTC
>JALYUC010000043.1 GCA_030853965.1 Verrucomicrobiota bacterium
GTGGGTCAGCTATCACCGAAGCTGCGAGCCGAAGCGGCCTACAAGCTTGGTTCTTGTTATGTTCAATTGAAGGACGTTTCCGGAATCATGGAAGCTTTTTCCTATTAAGCGCAGACCTACCCGGATAATCCGCAGGCGCCCACAGCCTTTGCGCAGCGTGCGCTCATCTACGAGCAAAGCAAAAACTACGAGGCCGCGCTTTCGGATTTGAACATGATTCTGACGAAGTATCCCACCGCGCACGAACGCGAGGCAGCCTTGCAGCAAAAAGCGCTCGTTCTCGGTCAGCAGGAAAATCGGAAAGGAATGATCGACACTTTCCGCCAGCTGCTCAAAGAATTTCCAAAGAGCCCGGCCGCCGCTCAGGCACAATATTACATCGGCAAAGCCGCCTTCGAGTTAAAAGACTACAAGACGGCGATTGCGGCGCTGAACACCTCGCGGCATCTAAACAAGGAGCAATACTTCGATCGCGCCACGATTCGCATTATTTCGTCGCACTTCGGTTTGCGAGATCGCGCTGCCGTCACCAACGAAGTCAACGGCTTCATGGCCGCCAGTCCAAATGCGAGTATACCAGCTGAGATTCTCGAGTGGCTCGGCATCGAATATTACAATGAAAAGAATTATCCGGCGGCGGAAAAATATCTCAGCGCGCTGGGTAAGGTCGACAATCCGGCGGACGTGAAGCCCGACTTTTGGTTTTATCTTGGCGACGCCGAATCAAAACTGAAGAACTTCGACGCGGCGGAAAATGCCTTTGGCAGATATCTGCAGACCGCGACCGACCCGGCAGGGAAAGCAAAAGTATTGCTTGCGCTTGGCGCAGCCAAAATTGGCGGGCATAAGGCTGACGATGCGCAAAAAATCGCGGAAGAAATTATGAAGCTGCAGCCTGAAGGTCGCGTTAATGCCGAGGCGCGACTCCTGGCTGGCGATGTGCAAGTGGAACGGGGAAATTTCGATGACGCGGGAAAAGCCTTTATGGGCGTCGCGCTACTTTACGATGACCCCGCCGTGACGCCGCGCGCCTTGCAAAAAGCTGCTTCCGCATATCAGCGCGCCGGCAAAACTGACGAGGCTGCTCGGGCAGCGCGACAGCTGCACGAAAAATACCCTAACTACGCCGGCAGTTAGATCGACATCGTCCCGTCAGCGCATGGAAAGACTGTTGTCAGCGCGAGCGCAATTTGATTGCATTGAAGCATGGATAAGTTTCGTCGCTGCCTTGCAGAATTCATTGGAACCTTCGCCCTCGTTTTCGTCGGGATTGGCGCAATTAAAACCGCAGGGCACGACGTCCTTGCCGTCGCCTTGGCGCATGGTCTGACCATAGCGGCATTTGTCGCAGCGACGCTGCACATATCGGGCGGTCAATTTAATCCGGCCGTGACTTTCGGGTTGGTCTGCGGCGGTCACATGCGTATCGCTGCGGCTATCCGTTACTGGATCGCGCAATTGCTCGGGGCGACTGCCGCGGCTTTCATTTGCCTGAGTTTATTTGCTCGAGACGTCGTCGTGACCGGAACGCCGCAATTGGCGATCAATCTTACCGCAGGGCAGGGCATTCTCGTCGAAGCGATCCTGACATTTTTCCTCGTGTTTGTCGTTCACGGCACTGCCGTTGATGAGCGCGCGCAGCGTAGCGTTGCGGCGCTTGCCATTGGATCGACAATCACACTCGATATTTTATTTGGAGGACCGCTCACCGGCGCAGCCATGAATCCTGCCCGCGTGTTTGGTCCGGCCGTGGCCGCAAACTTTTGGAAGGACCATTTGGTTTATTGGATTGGTCCGCTGCTTGGCGGGGCACTCGGCGGTGTGGTTTATCGCATCTTTATCGAGCGCAAACCTGCTGCCGCGACAGTTTCCTAGCGCACATAATCGACCGCCAGGGTGTCGATCGGTAACGGTTCGAGAAATTTCTTCACGTCGTCGATCTCTAAAACTGGCCGTGCCAGATGCGCGGCGAGAAAACTTGTGTCCGGGGCGTCGGTAATTCCAGCCTGGGCGATAATCTCGCACCCGGCTAATTGTTCGATCACTCGCGAGAGTTTTCGTCCCAAGTGGCGATTGTCAGTAAATCGAACGGTACAGACGCCGGGTGCGGTCGCTTCCACATATGGCGCTAGGGTGAAGGCGTAATGAAGGAGAATTTTTTGCATTAATGTTTCTTGCGCGCGGGATCGCACTTTAATCACCACCTGTAAATATCGCGCCAACGCCTGACTCGGCGTCATTCCGTTGCGTATCCCGACAGATTGCGCCGCCTCGTTAAGTTGAATGATAATCGCCTTCTTTTCCTGCGTATCGAGCAAAGCCGTGGGTTGGGTCCGCAATTCCGATTGATACCGCAGTGCGGCCTGCAAATAAAAGCTGGGCGCATAAATCGTGGCAAACATTAACCCGCCTCCGCCTGCGCCATTGCCAGGTGATTAACATGCGATCGCTGAATTCGAATTCGGAGCTGCGAAAGCGCGTTCTGTTTCTCAAAAGTTACCAGCGTCCATTTGTTTTCGAGAACAATTTTCAACTGCGCACTGCTCACCATGCTGTGACGGGTCAAGATCAGGAATGCGATGGAAGTCGATTCCACCAGCCGTTGCAAACGGTACCAGTTCGTCTGAGGAATTTTTCGCAATTCATCCGGCGCATTCAGAACAAGATCGACAATCACGAGTGGAAAATTGCCATCGCGCAACAATAGGTCCGCCGCCTTGACCGCTTCGAGCGCTTTGCTGCAGCGCACCCACAGGAGGTGACGCAAACAGGCGTTACCGAGCGGCTGCGGGTCGAACGAATCTCGTCCGTCAATTAGCGCGAGAAAATAGCGAGATCGATGCGTTGCTTGAAGAAGAATAGAAATCAGCGAGGCGCTTCCCGCGCTTATTTGCGGACTGATCAGTTCAGTGATGGCGCCTTTTGGCAATCCTCCGCCGATTGCTTGATCAAGAAAAGTTAAACCGGTCGCCCAACGTGTCGAAACAGATAGTGGCGCATTAGGAAAACGTTCGGCGATGAGATTTCGAAGATCGAGAATTTTACCGCTCGTCGCCATCCCCTAAAGATGGCAGGTTTACAGTATATGTTCAAGTGAACAGTTTACTCTGAAGACTTTCGGAGTTATGAGCGTTTTCGTCGCTCCTGTTTGCGAACCAGCGAAATCATCACGCCTTGAATCCTTAATTCCCGCGCCGGCTTTAGATTTGGATAACGTGAATTTTCCGCCTTCAAGTAAGCACGGCCCCGCTCCACCACGTAGCGCTTCAACGTGGTTTCACCGTCGATTAACGCCGCGACAATATCGCCATTCTCGACATCCTTGCGGTCTTCCAGAATTACGATGTCTCCATCGACGATATGCGCGTCGATCATCGAATCGCCGCGGACGCGCAATGCAAATGTGCGCCCATTCTTCGAGGCGTTGACTGAGCGCATATCGAGGGAAACATGGCCTTCCATCGTCTGGTCGGTCAGTGTCGCCATTCCTGCCGGGATTTGCCCATAAATAGGAATGTCGGCGATGCGCACTTTTTGCACCGGCGTAATCAGCGCTCGCGCTTTGCGCGCATGACGATGGAGAAAACCTTTGCGTTCCAGCGCCGCCAGATATTGCATCACGGACGTCTGGCTGGCGAAGCGGAAGTGGCGTTGGATTTCGCGCGTGCTCGGCGTGAGACCTTTTTCGCGCTGCTCCGCTTGGATGAAATCGAGAATGTTCTTCTGACGGTCTGTCAGCATGCCGTAATGATCGTCAGAAACTAAGTGCTGCGCAAGTTCAAATGAACAGATATCGTTAGATCGACAATTGGAAACATCGCTCTTCGAGCAAGTCCTTCCACCGGGTAAGATAGGCAAGCTGATGATATAAACTCTCTAGTTGTCCGCTGCTTTTGCCGGTTTTGTTAACCCACATCTCATCAACCTCGCGCAATTCTTCCAGCGCATTTTGATGTAAATCTGTCACTCGATCTAAGAGCGCGTTTACGCGGTTTCGTTTTTCAACAATATCGGCTTCGAGCAGCGATTTACTTAATGCGCTCTGTGCTGCTTTCGCTTCACCAACAAGGCGGTCGATCTCAGGTAGCAGCGGACTTATCTCGAGAAAAAGGTCTGCCAATCGGTCAGGTATCGGTTGGCCTGCGGTGGACGGCGACACGCCTTCCAAACTTAAGAGGTGATGCAGTCGCAATTTCGGATCCGCCAAAATCCGATATGCTTCGTTTATCCGGGCAAGCTCGGCATCGTCCGCGTCATCTTCCGTTGATTGTCGATCCGGATGAATAACCCGGACGAGACCATGGTATTTCTGCTTCAATTGTTCCGCATCCAGCCAGGGTTTTCTCGGCTGTTCAAGCAGAGCGAAATAATCTGTCATGCAGCGAAACTTTCGCCGCAGGAGCAATGCGCGACCGCATTTGGGTTGGTGACTTTGAAGCCGCCTTTCTGCAAATCTTCGCTGTAATCGAGGACTGATCCGCTTACGAAAAGCGCGCTTTTTGGATCGATAACTACGCGCACCCTGGATGTCTCGACTAAAATGTCGCGATTGGCCGGTCCGTCGACGAGATCCATTTTGTACTGCAAGCCGGAACAGCCGCCGCCAATGACAGCAACACGCAAGGCGCCGTTCGCTCTACCTTGCTTCTCGAGGAGCGACATCAATTTACGTGACGCATTCTCAGTGACTTTAACTAGACGTTCATTGCCGACTTTGTAATTGATCGACGGATCAGCTGACTGGTTGGCCGGTTCTTGCACGTGGATCAACTATGCGGTTGCCAAAATAACGACCGGTTCGAATGCATCGTCCAAATGTTGACGCGCTATGTCCCGAACCGCGGCCAACGTGGAGACGTGTTGAAATTGCTCTCGGAGAATCTTGCTGCCGGGAAAACCTTTCGAGTAAGCCATTAACCGCGCGCGCATCGAGCGAATGGCCGGATCTTCCGCGCCCCATTCATGGACTGCGAGTTGGCAATGCCGCAGGATCAAATCCCATTTTTCTGCCGCGCTCGGTGGATCGACAATTTCATTCGTCGCCAAGTACTGCTTGGTTTGGTTAAAAATCCAAGGCGCGCTCATGGCGGCGCGCCCGATCATCGCGCCGGCAATTCCCGTTTCGCGGCGGCGGGTTGTCACGTCAACCGCGTTGAAGAGATCGCCATTGCCAATAACCGGGATGGGTACTGCAGCGACGACTGCGGCAATAACATTCCAATCGGCCGTGCCCGAATATCCTTGAGCGCGCGTTCGTCCGTGGACGGTTAGCGCCGCAATTCCTTGCTCGGACAAGATTCGCGCGACGCGCACCGCGTTGATTGAATCGGCGTCCCACCCGATTCGGATCTTTGCTGTGACCGGCAATGGCGCGACGGCGCGAACCGTCGCGGCCGCAACACTCGCCAGGGTCGGGCAATCCTTGAGCAGAGCGGAGCCGCCATTTTTTGCGACGACTTTATTGACTGGGCAACCGAAGTTTAGATCGATAAAATCGGGACCAACCCAATCAACAACCTGTCGGGCCGCCTCCGCCATGTGATCGGCGTTTCCCCCGAAAAGCTGTACCCCGATCGGGCGTTCAACTTCATCGAAGTCGAGGTACTCGCGAGTTCGTTCGTTTCGACGAAAAATTCCTTCGGCTGAAACGAATTCGGTGGTGAGAACATCGGCGCCGTGCTCCTTGCACAGTTGCCGGAAAATCTTGTCTGACACTCCGGCCATGGGCGCGAGATAAAGCGGGAATCGGTCGGAGAACCATGGAAGTGAAGAGGACATGTCGATCTTTCAATGATGGGCGCCGGCTCTCAGCAGGTTCGCCACTTCATTTTGCACGCTTTGTAGTTCGTCCAGTCGCAGTTTCGGGTCGGCCACAATAAAGACGTCCCCATTTGCCCGATGTTCGTAGATCAGAACCCGGCCGTTATCACTGTTCTCGCTCTTAATTTGTTTCAGCACACGCTTTCGTTCAAGCATCACCGCCAGAACGTAACACGCATTCGGAG
>JALYUC010000045.1 GCA_030853965.1 Verrucomicrobiota bacterium
CCGCTTTCTTCAGTAGAATCGCGGCAGGCGGACTCTTCGTAATAAAGGTGAATGACTTATCTTTAAAGACGGTTATCACGACCGGCAAGATGTCGCCGGCCTGCTTCTGCGTAGCGGCATTAAACTCTTTGCAGAACGCCATGATGTTGACACCGCGCGGTCCGAGCGCGGTGCCGACAGGCGGAGCGGGATTCGCTTGTCCGGCCGGGATCTGCAATTTGATGTGAGCGATTATTTCTTTGGCCATTTCAGAAAGTTATCAGTTGAAAGTTGATTGTTGATAGATGTCGATCTTAGCCGCGCTCGACTTGCCAGTATTCAAGTTCGACCGGCGTGGCGCGACCGAAGATGGTGACAGAAACGCGCAGTTTGCCACGTTCCGGATCGATTTCTTCGACAATGCCATTTTGATTTTGAAACGGGCCATCGGCGACTTTCACTGTTTCGCCGACCTCGAAACTGACTTTCGGTTTCACCTTTTCTTCGCGCTCTTTCATTTGCGCGAGCATGCTCTCGACTTCCGATGGTCGCATCGGGATTGGTTTGTCCTTTGTTCCGGCAAAACCAATCACACCGGGCGTGTCGCGGATGAAATACCAAGTGCGTCCCACCAGCTGATTGCTCTCGTCGAGCAGGTGCATGTTAACGATAAGATAACCGGGAAAAAACTTGCGCGTCGTTTCGCTTTTCCGGCCTTTCTTGATTTCAGAGACCCGCTCCGTCGGAACCAGCACTTCGTAAACGAGATCGCCCATCTCCTCGGTCTTGACCCGCTTCATGATGTTCTCGCGCACTTTGTTTTCCTGACCGGAAAGCACGTGCACCACGAACCATTGATCTTTGCCTGCGACGGTTTGCGCCATATCAATACAGCCGGGTAAAATAGTGAACGACGTTCACGAGAACGAAATCGAACAGCGCGACATAACCGCCGAGCAGCAACATCGCGATAATGACCACAAGCGTCGAATCAGTGAGCTCCTTATAACGACGGATTCCCTTCTCTTTCGACTCCCACGGCCACGAAGCTTTCTGCAATTCCACCTTCACTTCGTTGAAGAAGTTTTTCGTCTTTGTAATCACGTGAAAATGTCGATCTACCGATTGTCGATCTTCCAACAACACGCCAGGAGGGACTCGAACCCCCAACAGGCGGTTTTGGAGACCGCTACTCTACCAATTGAGTTACTGGCGTAAGATTCCCAACTTAATCGAGAATATCGCTTACGCGACCCGCGCCGACAGTCTTCCCGCCCTCGCGAATGGCGAACCGGATCGTCTTCTCCAACGCGATCGGGGTGATCAGCTCAACTTCGATAGCGATGTTGTCGCCCGGCATAACCATTTCTACGCCATCAGGCAGCTTCACTGTCCCGGTCACGTCGGTCGTGCGGAAATAAAATTGCGGCCGATAATTCGTGAAGAACGGCGTATGACGGCCACCCTCTTCCTTGCTCAGTACGTAAACTTCCGCCTTAAACTTCTTGTGCGGTGTAATCGATCCGGGTTTGGCGATGACCTGACCGCGCTCGACGTCTTCTTTTTTCACGCCGCGCAATAGAACGCCAACGTTGTCGCCCGCGCGCGCTTCATCGAGAAGTTTGCGGAACATTTCAATGTCGGTCGCAGTCGTTTTCGCTGTGGCTTTGATGCCGACGAGCTCTACTTCCTCCATTTTCTTGAGGATGCCGCGCTCGACACGACCGGTCGCGACGGTGCCGCGGCCTTCAATGTTGAAGACGTCTTCGATCGGCATGAGGAATGGCTGATCGACCGGACGCTCCGGAACTGGAATGTAATCATCTACCGCGGCGACAAGCGCGAGAATTTGCTTCTCCTGCTCGGCGTCGCCTTCGAGCGCCTTGAGAGCACTGCCTTTGACGATCGGTATCTTGTCTCCCGGAAATTCATATTGCGTCAGGAGATCGCGCACTTCCATCTCGACGAGATCGAGAAGCTCGGGATCGTCCACCATATCGACCTTGTTCAGGAAGACAACGATCGAAGGCACACCCACTTGCCGGGCGAGAAGAATATGCTCGCGCGTTTGCGGCATCGGACCGTCAGCCGCGGAGACGACTAGAATCGCTCCGTCCATTTGCGCGGCGCCAGTGATCATGTTCTTGACGTAGTCGGCGTGACCCGGGCAATCAACGTGCGCGTAGTGGCGCTTATCGCTTTGATATTCCACGTGCGCCGTGTTGATCGTGATGCCGCGTTCTTTTTCCTCGGGCGCGTTATCGATCGAATCGTAAGCGCGCACCTCGGCCATGCCCTTCTTTGCGAGCACGCTCGTAATCGCGGCAGTAAGGGTCGTCTTGCCGTGGTCCACGTGTCCGATCGTGCCGACGTTGACGTGCGGCTTGTCGCGTTTGAATGCTTCCTTAGCCATTTCAATTCTCCTGTCGTTTTTTAACTAAACTTCGTCTTTCTTTTTAACTTCCATTCCGGATCGCGAGCTCATCATTGGAGCCCATGACCGGGATTGAACCGGTGACCTCGTCCTTACCAAGGACGTGCTCTACCAACTGAGCTACATGGGCCGCTCGTCATTTATGCTCGCCGCGTGCTCCGGGCCCGCGCCGAACCGGTTTCGCTTTCCGCTCCAGAACTAAAAGTCCCAGAGTCGCGTCAAACCTTGCAATTTGAACGACCATGGGACCGTCTTCGTTCTCGCAAAAAGCGTCCGAAAGCTAACAGCGCGCCCCTGGGTGTCAAAAGGAATTTCTTGTAGCCGCCTCGCTCTGTCGAGGCGTCTGTTAGAAACACGGCGACAGAGCGCCGTGGCTACGTTACCGAATCCGCGTGCTGCTCGTCGCCTCCGGTTTGCCTCGCGTCACCAGGCGCCACACTGCCGCAGCGATGCCGAGCACAACAATGGCCAGAATGATGTTTAGCGGAGTGAATATCTTGGACGGGGCCTCCGGAGGTGGCGTGGGTGTCGCGGGCGGCGCGTTCTTCGCTGCCAGCATGCCGCGCGCGTACTGCAGACGTTGAACCGTGTCGTAGTCGTCCGGCTTCAACTTCAAAGCCGCTTCATAATCGGTAATCGCCTTCTCGTACTCGGTCATCGACGCATACGTGGCTCCGCGTCGGACCAACGACTCGACGTCATTGGCGTTTTTCGCGATCAGAAGCGTGTAATCCGCAACCGCCGCATCGTAGTTTTTTAGGTTTCGGTTAGCCCAGGCACGCCGGTCGTAACTTTGGGGATCGTCCGGCTTCTTTTGGATCGCGGCGCTAAAATCCGCCACCGCCTTGTCCCACTGGGTAAGACCGATGAATGCAAAACCGCGGTACTTGTAAACCATCGCTTCATCCGATTTTAATTCGACCGCTTTGTCGGCATCAGCCAGCGCGGCATCGAATTGATTCTGCATTAGTTCGGTCTGACTGCGTTCCATGTAACCGAAGTAATCTTTTGGGCCGACTTCGATCGCTTTCGTAAAATCGACCATCGCTTCGGCAACTTTGCCGGCCGCACGGTAAGCCGTACCCCGATTTGTGTAATTCCGCGGGTCCTTCGGGTCTGCCTCGATCGCCTTGTTGAATTCCGCGATCGCCGCGTCGTATTGCTTCTGCTGGGCGAGCTCGACCCCGCGCGCAGTGTGATCTCCGCCACCACCGCCTTTCCGTTTGGCCTGCAGCGGTCCAACCAGCAGAATAGCGAAAATAACTCCGATGATTGCCCTCGTAATTTGATTTTTTGTCATGCTCATTTCTTATCCTCCGGCTAGCTACCTTTCTGCGCGATTGCTCGACGGTAGGCGAGCAAATTAATCTTGCCCAAGAAACCGATGCCACAGAGCGATTCCGCACGCACCATTGTCGATCTACCGCGTCACGCCAATGTCTCTAAAGGCTACGCGGCGGTCTTCGCGACCGTGGTCCTCTGGTCGATGCCGTCGCTTTTTCTATATTATTTGAATCGCTACTACGATCCATGGGCTCAGAATTTTTATCGCTATTCCGTAGCCTGCATCGCCATCGCGCCACTCCTTTTTTTTCGAATTGGCCGCCGCCACGCCCCACTTGATCGGCGCGCCGTAATCCTATGCCTCATTCCGTGCATCCCCAACGTGATCCACCAGGTGACGCAGGTGATCGCGCTTTTTTACATGGGACCTGGCGTCTACGCCATCTTCACTCGCTCATCTGTCATCTTCACCGCTTTACTCGCCCTCGCGTTTTTTCCGGAGGAACGCTACGTCCTTCGGCAATGGCAATTCCAAGTGGGCACATTGCTCGGCTTGCTCGGCGCTTTCGGGGTTATTTGGTTTCAAACGGGCTGGAAAAGCGGGCATATTCCGTTGCGCGGATTGGTGATCGCTTTTACCGCCACGTTTTGTTGGGCTCTTTACGGCGTTTTTGTAAAACGCCCCTCTGCGCGCCTCGGCTCCATCCGCAGTTTCGCTATAATCAGCTTCATCACTTCGGCCCTGTTGCTCCCGCTCACGTATCTTTTTGGCAAGATCGACACTCCGCTTCACGCCGGCCTGCAGGTTAACATCATCTTGATTGTTTCGGCCGTGAGCTGCATCACCCTGGCTCACGTCTTGTATTACGTGGCGATTCGCGAAATCGGCGTCGCCCTCGCCCAAACATTGCAATTACTTTGCCCGGCCGGCGCGCTCGCCCTTTCCGCGTGGATTTTTGGGGAGCGCCTCACTCACGCGCAGCTTTGGAGCGCAGCCATTTTGCTTTTAGGCGCCTTCCTCGCCATGAAAACGAAGCCAATCGCCACCACGGAAACGGCCGAGAATCTTTAACCTCAAGGAGCGGCGGTTTCCAAACCGCCGTGGGC
>JALYUC010000049.1 GCA_030853965.1 Verrucomicrobiota bacterium
TAGCGTCTTACCTATTGATTGGATTTTGGATCGACAGGTCAAGCGCAGCCGCCGCAGCGAAAAAAGCATTCATCACCACGCGCATTGGCGACATTGGATTTTTCGTCGGCATTCTCTGGCTCTACGGAAAGAGTGGCACGCTCCTCTTTTACGACAACGGAAGCGGTTGCCTCGAAAACGCTGGACTCCTTGCCCTCGGCGCCACCGCCACATCAATCGCGCTCTTGATTTTCTGCGGAGCCGTCGGCAAATCGGGACAATTCCCGCTTCACGTCTGGTTGCCCGATGCGATGGAAGGTCCGACGCCGGTGAGCGCGTTGATCCACGCGGCGACAATGGTCGCCGCCGGCGTGTTTCTCGTCGCGCGCGTCTATCCGCTTTTCTCCTTTGGCGCGGTCGATGGTGTGACGCCGTCGCTCACGGTCGTTGTCTGGACCGGCGTGATCACCGCGCTGATGGCTTCTCTTATTGCCCTCGCGCAATTCGACATCAAACGCATTCTTGCCTACTCCACCGTCTCACAATTGGGTTTGATGATGGTCTCGTTAGGCGTGGGCGGTGTCGCAGCCGGCGTCATGCACCTGATTGCGCATGGCTTTTTCAAAGCGCTCCTGTTTCTCGGCGCCGGTTCGGTCATTCACGGCGCTCAACACAAACAGGACATTCGCAAGATGGGCGGGCTGCGCTGGCTCATGCCGGTCACGTTTCTGACCTACACCATCGGCATGATGAATCTCAGCGGTGTGCCGTTCTTCTTTTCCGGAGCGTGGACTAAAGAAGAAATCCTCCACGCCACCGCGCATTGGCACGCGTCGCGCCTGCCCCATTACCTGATGCTCGTCGGTGTTGTGCTGACGGTTCTCTACATGACGCGGCAGATGATCTACGTTTTCTTTAGTGACCGAGGTACGGCCTCGGAGCATGCGCACGAAAGTCCGCGGGTGATGGTTGTCCCGCTGATCGTTCTTGCAACCTGCTCAATTTTGCTCGGCGTGGTTCTCACACCGGCATGGCCGTGGTTGCACGCCTATCTCAGTGGAGAACCCGCGCATTTCGGTGCAGCGCAGTTAGCGCAGCCGATGCTTTTCGTTTCGCTCGCGCTGGTGGCCGCCGGCATCGGACTCGGCTGGTTGATGTATCGAAAGATTCTCGTGAAAGATCGACATCGTCCGCCGGAAGCCGATCCCCTGAACCAGGCGCAGCCTGCATTGTTTCGCTTTCTCGAAAACAAAATGTGGCTGGACGAACTTTACGATCGAACTGTCGTCGCCGGCAGCCAAATGGCCGCCCGCTTGTCCGATTGGATGGATCGCTATGTCTGGGACGGTCTGGTGCGAGGGTTCGGTGGACTTGGACAGCTTTTCGGAATTTTCAGCGCAAACTTCGACGAACGCGGCATTAACGCCGGCGTCGATGAAGCCACTAGTACCACGCGTGGTCTCGGCCGTTTGGTGTCCGTATGGCATTCGGGCCAAATCCAAAACTACTTGCGCGCAGTCGGCATCAGCGTGCTGGCGTTGTTCATCCTCTACGCATGGTTGGCTTAATCACAGCCCTGATCCTGATCCCTCTCGTCGGCACATTCGCGCTGTATGTGGGTCGGCCGCACAACGCGCGGGCAATCGCGCTGATGTTCAATGCGCTGACGGCCTTTTACGCACTGATGCTGTGGCAAAAGTTCGACACAAATACAGCGGTTATGCAGATGGTCGAACGCCATGCTTGGATTCCCGCGATCGGCGCTGAATATCTCGTGGGCGTCGACGGCTTGAGTTTGCTGCTGGTGTTGCTGACGTCGCTCATCTTCCCGTTTGCATTTCTTGCGCAACCCATGAGCCGCGGGTCCTGCGCGCTGATGTTGATCATGCAATCAGCGCTCTACGGCACGTTCACCGCGCAGAATTTTATTCTCTGGTTTTTGTTCTACGAGATGAGCCTCATCCCTGCGTTCCTGCTTATTAAAATCTGGGGCGGCGAAAATCGCGATCGCGCCGCGACTAAGTTTTTCGTTTACACGTTTCTCGGCAGCGTCGCGATGCTGCTGTCGTTTCTCGGAATTTATTTCGCAAAAGGCACGTTCGACTTCGCCGCGCTGGCGGATCTCGGAACGACAGGTTTGCTGACGGGTAAGATGGCGTGGTTTGCCTTCGCCGGAATCTTTCTCGGGCTCGCGGTCAAAGTGCCGCTGTTTCCGTTTCACACCTGGCTGCCCGACGCCTACGAAGCCGCGCCCACCGGCGTGTCGATGGTACTGACCGGCGTGCTTTCAAAGATGGGCGTTTACGGTTTTGTCCGATTGCTGCTCCCGCTCTTCCCGAATGAAATTAAAGTCCTGGCTCCATGGCTTCTCGGGCTGGCCGTCTGCTCGATCGTCTTGGCCGCCTTGGCGGCCTGGGCCCAGTCCGATTTGAAACGGATGGTCGCCTATCTGTCGATCAACCATCTCGGCTATTGCATGCTCGGTCTCTTCGCGATGACTGCAAGATCGACAATCTCTTTGATCGACATGCAAGCGGCGTTGAGCGGCGTCTTCATGCAAATCTTCAACCATGGCGTTACCGCGGCCGCGTTGTTTTACTTCGTCGGATTGCTTGAGCAACGCCGCGGACTTCGCGGCATCAACGATTTCGGCGGACTGATGCAGCGAACACCGCTCCTTTGCGGCTGGATGAGCGTCGCCATGTTTTCCTCGCTCGGTCTGCCCGGACTCAACGGCTTCATTGGAGAATTTCTCATCTTCAAAGGTTCATTCGCCGTCGCCGCTTCGTTTACCGCGGTCGCTGCCCTCGGTCTTCTTGTCACCGCCGTTGTTTTCATGCGCGCGATGCAATCGCTCTTCAGCGGTCCGCTGGAAGAAAGTTGCAATGCGATTGTCGATCTTACGCGAAGCGAGAAGCTCGTCATCGTACCCGTCGCGCTGCTCATGTTCGCCGTCGGCGTCGCACCGCAGTTCGTCTTCAACATCTTCAACACAACCGTCATTCAGATGACGCGTTTGTTCGCCTGAAGAGCACCGGAATGACGAAGCAGATCATTCGAATCGAGCGAATCACACAATCGATCTACCTCCTCCGCGGACAGAAGGTGATGCTGGATTCCGATCTGGCAACTCTGTACGGCGTCTCCACCGGGGCTTTGAATCGGGCTGTGAAACGAAACAAGGAACGTTTTCCAATCGATTTCATGTTTCAACTTGGTGCCCAAGACGCCCGTTCTTTGAAATGCCAAATTGGCATTTCAAATGAAAACGCGCGTTCGCGTTTGATATTCCAATTTGGAAGATCAAGAGGTCGTGGCGGACGCCGCGGGTTTCCCTACGCTTTCACGGAGCAAGGCGTGGCGATGTTGTCGAGTGTGTTGAACAGCGAGCGCGCAGTGAAAGTAAATATCGCGATCATGCGCGCGTTTGTGCAATTGCGCGGCGCGCTGGAAACGAATCGCGAATTGGCGCGGAAGTTTGGCGAACTGGAAAAACGTGTCGGCAAGCACGACGAAGAGATCGGCGCGATCGTGGATGCGATTCGACGGTTGATGGCGC
>JALYUC010000090.1 GCA_030853965.1 Verrucomicrobiota bacterium
GTCCCAATCGCAACGTCGTGGTCATGGCCGCGACCCGCTCCGGAATTCCGATCTCCTGGACTTCCGAGCAAATCATCGATCGCGAAAAGGTTGAAGTACGATTTCATCATTTAAAAGCATTCACCAAAGGAATGCGCGTAGTCTGGACGTTTACGGAAACGCCCGCCGGTGTGCGGGTCGAGATTGTGCACGATTTGCAATTTCGGATTCGCGTCCTTGCGCCGATTGTCGATCTAATCATCGGCAATTTTTTTATTCACAATGTTGCGGGCAAGACGTTGCGCTGTATGAAGGCATACGTGGAAGCAAGGGACAATCGGGTCGCGGCATGAGTCGAAGGCGCGCAGTCATCACCGGCATCGGCCCGATCACTTGTATCGGTAAGGGCGTCGACGCTTTTTGGGACGGCATCCGCACGGAAAAGAGCGGCATCAATCGCATCTCGACTTTCGATACCAGCGGATTCCACGCGCATTGCGGCGGCGAAATTCCCGATTGGAGTCCGGAAGAATTTTTTCCCCCGCACCGACTGAAGCGCCTGGATCGCTATGCGCAATTCGCGGTCGCGTCGGCCAAGATGGCCCTCGACGACGCGGGCATCGAATATTCGCGTGAGAATCCGCAAGATCGAATAGGTGTTAGTTTCGGTACCGCGCTCGGCGGGGTTTGTCAGGCCGAAGATCAACACATTCGTTTCTTAAAGAAAGGAGCGCGCGGAGTGAACCCAACGTTGGCGTTGCAAGTGTTTGGCGGCTCCGCGCATTCAAATATTGCAATTGAATTCGGATTTCGCGGAGTCGGCACGACGAATTCGAACAGTTGTGCAAGCGGCACCGTCTCGGTGGGCGAAGCTCTGCGCTATATTCGGGACGATTTCGCTGATGTGGTCGTGGCGGGCGGAGCCGAAGCGCCGCTCGCGACGCTTTCGTTCGGCGCATTCGATCTGATCAAAACTATGAGCCGCTGGGCCGGCGATGCCGCCCTCGCCTGCCGGCCGTTCGATCAATTGCGCGACGGATTCGTCATGGGCGAAGGCTCCGCTTCATTGATCATCGAAGAGCTGGAGCACGCACGCACGCGCGGTGCGCGCATTTACGCGGAAGTGCTCGGCTACAGTTTGAACAACGATGCTTTCCATATGACTTCACCACTGCCCGGCGGCGAATCATGCAATCGCGCGATGCGGGATGCTTTGGCCGACGCACAACTTGCTCCCGATCAGATCGATTATATCAATGCGCACGCCAGTTCGACGCAGCTCAACGACAGCACCGAAACGATGTCGATCAAACAGGTCTTTAGCAATAATGGGCAGCGCGTTCCCGTAAGCGGTACGAAAGGTTATTACGCACATCCGCTCGGCGCGACCGGTGCGATCGAAGCTGCGTTGTGCGCGCTCGCGCTAGATCGACAATGGATCCCGCCGACGATCAACTACCAACATGCCGATCCGGCGTGCGATCTGGATGTTGTCCCAAATCACGGACGCGACGCAAATTTAAATTACGTAATGAGCAATTCGTTCGGCTTCGGGGGAATTAACGCGTGCGTCGCTTTAGGACGAGTTAGGTAGGGGCGATTCACCGAACCGCCTGCGCCGTTGCGCGACAGTGTCAACTACTGGCGATTGAGGTCAATCGCCGCTACCTAGCAGATCTGGGCGATTTTCACGGGTTCGCTTGATGGCCTGTTCTTTCCGCCAGGCCGCGATCTCTGCATGGTTTCCGGAAAGCAGAATGTCCGGGACTTTCGAACCGCGAAAGTCCGCCGGCCGCGTGTACTGCGGTGCTTCGAGCAGACCGCTGCTAAAACTATCGTCCGCGGCGGACTGTTGGTCACCGAGAACGCCAGGCAACAAGCGCACTGTTGCATCGACAAGCACGACCGCGGCGATCGCGCCGTTGGTCAGAACGTAATCACCAATTGAAATTTCAAGATCGACAAGGTCTTCGACGACGCGGTGATCGATGCCTTCGTAATGACCGCAGATGACGATGAGATGCTCGCGTTTGACTAACTCACTCGCGAGCGACTGTGTCAGTGATTTCCCCTGCGGCGTCATGAGAACGACAAAGCTTTTGTCGCTCCGGAGAGATTCCACCGCCGCAAAAATCGGCTCCGGCTTCATCACCATTCCCTGCCCGCCTCCGAATGGCGCGTCATCAACCACGTGATGTTTGTCGCTCGTCCAATCGCGCAGATTATGGACTCGAAGATCGACAATTTTATTTTCCTGCGCCCGCTTCATGATGCTCTCGCTCAATGGCACGCGACAGATTTCAGGAAACAAAGTGAGAATGTCGATCTTCATAGGTAGGGGCGGTTCACCTGAACCGCCTGCTCCGTGCGAGAAATAATCAGCGGCGGGCGATTGGGTCAATCGCCCCTACCTACTCCACGATTTCGAGCGTGGCGCGCTGGCCGTGACGCGCGGCGGAGCTGGCCAGCAACGCTCGAATCGCGTGAATGGTTTGGCCGTTGCGTCCGATAACCCGTCCGACATCGGTCTGGCGCAACTGCACTTTGAAGATCGTCATTTTGCCGCTCGGAATCTCGGACAGCATCATCTCGTCCGGAAACTCGACAAGCTGGCGAATGACGAACTCGAGAAATTCCTTCACGTTGATTCGGGAGGAGATGTCGATGCAGCAGCGGGAGTCGGTGTGGAGCTTGCGCTTGCTGCTTGTTTTTTGTTCTTCTTAAGCAAGCTGCGCACGGTGTCGGAGGGCTGCGCGCCCCGCGCGATCCAATACTCGGCGCGATCAACTTTTAGTGTGCTGTTGTGATCAGGCTTCTTCGGGTCGTACGTCCCGATAATTTCGATGAACTTCCCGTCGCGCGGGCTACGACTATCGGTCACGACGACTTTATAGTAGGGCGAATTCTTGGCCCCTTCTCTGCGTAATCTAATTGAAACTGCCATGGTTAGTTTTTCATTCGCGCCATTTGCGCCATCATTTTCTTCATCTTGCCCGTGCTCTTCATCATCTTGCGCATCTGATCGAAGCGCCGGAGCAAATCGTTCACCTGCGTGACGGTACTGCCGCTCCCGCGCGCGATGCGCTGACGACGCCGCGCATTTAAGATGCCGGGGCGCGTCCGCTCTTCGTTTGTCATCGAAAGCACGATGGCTTCCGTGCGCTTGAGCTGCTTCTCGTCAACGGAGAGGCCTTGCACGTTACTCATGCCCGGCAACATGCCAAGAATATTCTCGAGCGGCCCCATCTTGCGCATCATTTTGAATTGCGCGAGGAAATCGTTGAAATCGAACGAGGCGCTGCGGAGTTTGCGCTCCATGCGTGCGGCTTCTTCTTCGTCCACTGCTTCCGCCGCTTTCTCGACAAGACCGACCACGTCGCCCATTCCGAGAATGCGGCCAGCGAGGCGATCTGGAACAAACGGCTCGAACTGATCGGGTTTTTCGCCGGTGCCGGCAAACTTGATGGGGCGCTGTGTGACTTCGCGCATGGACAAGGCCGCGCCACCGCGCGCGTCGCCATCTAACTTCGTCAAAATGATTCCGGTGATTTGCAGCGCATCATTGAAGTGGGTCGCGACGCTGACTGCCTGTTGGCCGGTCGCGGCATCGACGACAAGCAAAGTTTCCTGTGGCTGCAAGAAATCCTTGAGCGATTTCAATTCTTGAATAAGCGCTTCGTCAATCTCCTGCCGGCCAGCGGTGTCGAAGATGTCGATGTTAGCCAACTGTCGATCCGCCCATTCAAGACCGGCCATCGCCGATCGCCGAACGTCTTTCTCGTTCGAATCCGGAATGTAAACCGGCACGTCAACTTGTTTCCCGAGTGTTGCAAGTTGCTCAATCGCCGCCGGTCGTTGCAAATCGCAGGCAATCAGTGCAGGCGAACGCCCCTGTTTTTTGAGCAAATAGGCCAACTTGGCCGAGGAAGTTGTTTTTCCTGAGCCGTTCAATCCCACGACCAAAATTCTTCCCGGCTTCTCGAGATTAAGCGGCGCCGCGTCGCCGCCCAGCAACATAGTCAGTTCATCGTAAAAGATTTTAACGATCTGCTGACCCGGGGTGATGCTGCGTAGAACGGTTTCACCCAATGCTTTTTCTTTGACGCGCCCGACGAATCTTTTCGCGACCTGAAAATCCACATCGGCCTCGAGCAGCGCGAGCCGCACCTGGCGCAATGCGTTGTCGATGTTCGACTCGCTGATCGTGCCATGCCCGCGCAGGTCCTTGAAAATATCCTGCAGTTTATCGCCGAGCTGCGAAAACATACTTGCCAGTCACGGGCGCCTTGACGCCCCGTTATTTCTTTTTCGCCGGAGACGGAGATGCCGATGCCGCGGGAGGAGCCCCACCTTCTTCCACACCGAAGGTCCAATGCGCTTCGATTTTCTTGTCGCCGGATTTGGCCGTCAAGATCACGGTGCACGTCTTATCGCGCAGTTTTTGCGTGACTTGATAGGTGACCGCGCCGGTCTTCGGATCATAGCTTGCTGGGACCAAACCCAATCCACTAACCCGCATCTGAACGGAGGCGGGATCGATTTGGCCAATCGAGCTTAGATTCGCTTTGATTAAGGGCAACGCGCTCCGAACCGTGTCGCCATCGGCCGGTTGGGGCGAAACATCAGCGGCACCAACAGCGGCAACAGCACTGGCGCCCCCAGCCGAAGTGCCAATCATTTTGATCGCGTCTTCAAAAACCTTAGGCTTGTTGGCTTCGATGGCGTAGCGGCCTAACGAATCGAGCGGCGAATTAAACGTGAGGGCTTGACCATAAACGGTGAACATCGCTTCATAGCCGGCGTTGCGCGCCATTTCCTTCACGTGTTCGTTGTAATTTCCGAACGGCACCGCAAAGCAATTCACTTTAACGGCGAGCCTTTGTTCAAGGAGTTGCTTGGGCGCGACGACTTCGTTTTGCAGCCATTGCTCGTATGGCGGTCCGGTCAATTTGGTCTTGGTTCTCTTGGCCCCGGCAGCAAAAACCATTATGGCATGCCCCTCGCGCAAATCCTGATGGGTCGCGGTGTGTGCCTGGATATCTACTCCGTTGTCACGCATGTCGGCGAGCTGCTCCCACGTAATCGCTTCCCCGCCACCTAGCAGGCCCCCGCGGACGCCCTCCGTATAAATAAAGAGCGTTAATGGATAGCCATATTTTTTTAGGATCGGCCACGCCACTTCATATTGCGATTTCCAACCGTCATCGAACGTGATGACAGCGCAGCGCGGCGGGAGATTTTTCTCACCCCGCCTCCATGCCAGATAATCTTGCAGCCCGATCACCGTAATGCCCCGATCCTTCAGCGCTTTCATTTGCGCTTCAAAGTCGGCCGTTTTGATCTCGGTCCCCGGATAACGCACTTTGTCGACCAACCGGTGGTAGCAAAAAATAATGGTCTGCGCGGTTTGATCGACCACCGGTTTGGTTGTTTTTGGCGCGGGCGCTGCTACGCCAATGGTCTGACCTTTGACCGCCGAACCGGGGGAGGGCGACGGGTTCGCCCCGTGCGCGGTGGAAAAACTGATTGCCAAAATGATGGAAAAAATCGCGAGTCGAGTGAGCATAAATACGGTTAAGGCCTTTAAGTGCGACCGCGCAAAAGACAAGCGGTTTTTCATCTAATTGCTCCGGACTAATGCTCGCAATGCAAAAAAAATTTTGGCGGAAACTCAGTTTGGGTATTCAGTCCCGAATGTCGCAGGGAATCCGGTGCGGCTTCGTTTTCGCTCTTGCTTGTGTTTTGAGCGCATGCGCGACAACGCCGCGGACTACGACCAAAAACACGAGCAAAACTTTCAGGACCGTAGTGGTCGACGCTGGGCATGGTGGGAAGGACAGCGGCGCGTCTCGACGTTTCGGTGGACGCGAGAAAACCGCAACCCTGGATGTGGCGACGCGCCTTGAGCAAAAGTTACGCGAGTCGCAATTGAAGACCGTTATGACGCGCTCGAGCGATGAATTCATTTCGCTGGAAAAACGAGTGGAGATCGAGAACGCGCAGAAGAATTCCGTTTTTGTCAGCATTCATTTCAACGACTCCCGCCGACGCGGCATTCACGGTTACGAAACCTACTACAATTCCCCGCACGCTCGTGAGCTGGCGGAACGGATTCAATCCAAGCTGATGACCATTCCGCACTCGGCAAACCGGGGCGTGCGCACGGCAAACTTCCGTGTCCTGCGGCAGGCCACCTACCCAGCAGTCCTGGTAGAATGCGGTTTTCTGAGCAACCGGCGCGAAGGCGGCCAAGCACGCGATTCAGAGTACCGCGAATTGCTCGCGGACAGGATTGCGGAGGCAATCGTCGAACAGCGTTTTGGACCAGGTGTTTACCACACATCGGCTGAAACGGCTGTTCAACTTTCGCCACCGGATCGCAACGGCCCGGGACTTGCGCCATCCTCCTTGCGGCGCGATTAAAATTCCTTGCCGCGTTCCTCGCGCCCGATCGCCACGATGATTATCAGCGCGACGAAAATAACGAGTGCGAAAAGACCCATCGCCTTTGCATAATCGGCGTGTCCGCCGCTGGCGCGAAAGTGTTCCGCCAGCTTCGCCTCCACCACCGCGGTATTGGCGGCGAGAAGGTTTCCGAGTTGATAGGCAAATCCAGGAAAAGTGCCGCGCAGCCCGGCAGGTGAAAGTTCATTCAAATGCACCGGCACAATCCCCCATGCGCCCTGCACCATGAATTGCATTCCGAACCCTCCGATCACGAGTAGTGAAAGGCTCGGCGAAAAAACCCACAGCGGGATGAGAATGATTCCGAAGACCGCCGCGAAGATAATTGACCGGCGCCGTCCGAACTTTTGCGAGAGATGACCGACAATTGTTCCGCCGCAAATCGCGCCGCAAGCGTAGATGATGCCGATGGTGGATTTTTGCGTCACGTTCAGCCCGCGCTGCTCTCCCAGGAATGTTTGATACATATCTTGCGTGCCGTGCGACATGGCATTGAACGCGGTCATCAACAAGATGACATAGAGAAAAAGCAACCAATGCTGCTTCAGAATGGCAACCAGATTGGGCCAGAAGTTGATTGTCGATCTTTGCCGCAACCAGACGGGGGATTCTGGAACGCGTGCCCGAATGAAGATCACCAAAAAGGCCGGCAGTGCTCCGGCGATGAACAAACCTCGCCAGCCGAAAAACGGAAAAACGATCCAGTAAACCACTGCCGCTAGCAGATAGCCGAAGGCATAACCTTGCTGCAAAATGCCGGAGAACAATCCGCGCGCCGCAGTCGGCAGCGACTCCATGGCGAGAGACGCGCCGAGGCCCCACTCGCCGCCCATGCCGATGCCATAGAGCGCGCGGAAGATTAGTAGGACGGTGTAATTCGGGGCGAATGCCGTCAGCAATTCCATCACCGAGTAAAAGATGATGTCGATCATCAGAGGGATGCGCCGTCCGAAACGATCGCCGAGCAGACCAAAGATGAATGCCCCGATGGGACGCATCGCCAACGTGAGGGTGATGGCGTAGCTAAGTTTGGCGATGCTCGTACCGAAATCGTGCGCCATCGGCACGATCACAAATGTGAGCAGGAAAAAATCGAATGCATCGAGCGCCCAACCCAGGAAACAAGCGACGAAAGTGTTTCGCTGATCACGCGACAGCGCTTTGAGAAGCCGCACCGCTTCCATGGCTCAGATGTAATTGTCGATCTTACAATTGGAAAGTCCGCATTGCTGTTGTCGCTGCCACCGTCTCTGGCGGCAGAATACGTGGAATGCTAGTATTCCTCACAATGCGTTACCTCGTTAAAGCCCGCGTGAAACCTGGAAAACAATCTGCACTTATCCGTGCGGTCGACGCGAATACGCTCGGTCGCGGCTCCATCGCGGGTGACGAGTACGCCCACAACATGCACGTGGCGCGTGTTACCGACCAAGGCGTCGCGAGCTGGGTTGAAACATGTTTCTGCGATCCGCCCTTGGAAGAGGAGCGACCTTATTGGGAGGAATATTTCGACCTCTTGAGCGTGAGGGACGCGCATTCGCGGCAGAATTGCCGCCACGAAAACGGAACCGAAGTCTGGGCGTGCTGTGACTGCGATTGCACGAAAAAGCTGGAGGAGAAATTAGCCGACCAAGACTCAGCGTTTCTCGAGAAACTTCGCGCGCAAGATCGACAATCGCGGTAGCGACGGTTACGGACGACGAATTCCGTAACAGAACACATCTACGTATCATGATACGTCAATTTGTTCCTTGATTACTGGCATAAACACCGCTTAGTTCTGCCCATGAGCGCGTCGGAGATCTATCCCCTGGAGGCATTGTTGCGCAAACGCATCGTCGTCCTCGACGGCGCCATGGGCACGATGATCCAGCGCTATAGGCTCTCGGAGCAGGATTATCGAGGCCAACGCTTCGGCGATTGGAAAGGCAAAGATCTCAAAGGCAGTTTGGAACTGCTCCTGCTCACGCAGCCCCAAGTGATTGACGAGATTCACTCAAAATATCTAGAGGCCGGCGCCGACATCATCGAGACAAATACTTTCAGCGCCACCACCATCGGACTGCACGACTTTCTTTTCACCGGCGAACCGGCCGGCGGACGGAAAGATCAGGAATTTTTCCAACGTGTCGTGGACGATGTCGAACTTCGGCAATTAGTGAGCGAAATAAATTCGGCCGCGGCCAGGATCGCAAGACACGCCGCTGATCGAATTACGAATGAGACCGGACAACGTCGCTTCGTCGCCGGATCACTTGGTCCCCTCCCCGTCACCGGATCGATGTCCCCCGACGTCAACGATCCAGCCTTTCGCGCCGTTTCTTTCGATCAACTGCGCCAAACTTATTTCGATCAGGCAAAAGCATTGCTCGAAGGAGACGTCGACCTTCTCATTGTGGAGACAATTTTCGACACGCTTAACGCCAAGGCGGCCCTCTTCGCTATTTCCGAGGCATTTGAAAAATCCGCGAAGAAAGTTCCACTGATGATCTCGGGAACTGTGACCGATCGCTCCGGCCGCACGTTGAGTGGTCAGACAGTCGAGGCATTCCTTATTTCGGTCGCTCACGCTCAACCACTCATTCTCGGTTTGAATTGCGCGCTCGGACCCGATGAGATGCAGCCTTACATTGAGGAGCTTGCGCGGACCTCCCCTTATTATGTGAGCGCCTATCCGAATGCGGGACTGCCTGATCCCCTTTCGGAGACAGGATTTCCCGAAACGCCGCAAAGTCTCGCCCCGAAATTAAAAACCTGGGCCGAAAACGGCTGGCTCAACCTGGTGGGCGGGTGTTGCGGCACAACCCCCGAGCACATTAGTGCGATTGCGGAAGCGGTGCGCGATTGCAAGCCGCACGCGTTTTCTCGTCGAAATGGCACTGAATAATTTGACGCTCCAGCTTTCCGGACTCGAGCCGCTCAACATTACGCGCGAGATGGGATTCGTTGTCGTGGGCGAGCGCACCAACATCACCGGCTCCCCAAAATTTTCGAAACTGATCCTTGGCGAGGATTTCGAAGGAGCGCTCGCAATTGCGCGCCAGCAGGTCCAAGGCGGCGCGAACATTCTCGACGTGAACATGGACGAGGGAATGATCGATTCAGAAGCGACGATGACGCGTTTCTTAAATTTGATCGGGAGCGAACCGGAGATCTGCCGGATTCCCATCATGATCGACAGCTCGAAGTGGAGCGTTATCGAAGCGGGCCTGAAATGCGTGCAAGGCAAAGCGGTCGTGAATTCGATCAGCTTGAAAAATGGTGAGGAGGAATTTCTTCGGCAAGCGCTGTTGATTCGGCGATA
>JALYUC010000073.1 GCA_030853965.1 Verrucomicrobiota bacterium
GGCGGAGGGAACACGTTCCGGTTGTTGAAAGCGCTCCAGGATCTTGAGTTGATCGAACCGATTCGCCGCAAGGTCGCTCGCGGAGCGCCTTACATCGGCAGCAGCGCCGGCTCCAATGTTGCCGGACCAACTATAAAAACAACGAAGGACATGCCCATTGTTCAACCGCGATCATTCGACGCGCTTGGCCTGGTGCCGTTTCAGATCAGTCCGCACTATCTCGATCCGGATCCCAATTCCAGGCACATGGGCGAAACGCAGGAAGAACGCATCCTGCAATTCCTGGAAGAAAACGATACGCCGGTCGTCGGAATGCGGGAAGGAGCATGGCTGCTGGTCGAAGGCGATTCCGTGCTGCTGAAAGGCGCGAATGGTGCAAGGATTTTTCGCCAAGGCCAACCTCCAGTCGAGGCTTCTCCAAACTCCCAGATCTCGGAACTCGTGGACGCGCCACATGCAATTTGAACGAACGATGTTGCTGCACCGCAGCGATGTTGCCGAGCTGCTCAGTCTACAAGAATGCATTGATGCAGTTGAAAGAATTTTCCGGTTGCAGGGCGAGGGTAAAGTGCCAGCGTCGAAAATCCTTGGGCTTAATGCGCCGCGCGGAGGCTTGCACATAAAAGCCGGGCTACTTCCGGGAGACAGGAGTTATGTCGTAGCCAAGGCCAACACAAATTTTCCGGAGAATGCGCAGCGATTCGGGTTACCAACTATTCAAGGCTTGATCATCGTCTACGATGCCGAAAATGGATTTCCCCTTGCCGTTCTCGACTCGATGGATGTCACCGTCAAACGGACCGCCGCCGCTTCCGCGGTAGCGGCAAAGTATCTCGCACAAAAGAATTCTTCTGTCGGTACGATCTGTGGCTGCGGTTTGCAAGGTCGAGCGCAGTTGCGCGCGATGTTGACGGTTCTTCCGTTGAAAAAGATTTATGTCTACGATCTCGCCGAGCGGGCCGCAAAAAGTTTTGTCACTGAACTCGCCGACGAGTTGAAGCTGGAGATCGAAGCTGTTCATGATCTGCCGGACGCGATTCAGAACAGCGATATTTGCGTAACTTGTACGCCATCGCGCAAGTTCATCGTGCATAAGAAGGATGTCTCTCCAGGCACTTTCATCGCCGCAGTCGGCGCCGATAACGAACATAAACAGGAGATTGATCCCGCGTTGATGGCTTCATCCAAGGTCGTCGTCGATAGCCTTGAGCAATGCGCCTCCATCGGTGACCTGCACCACGCAATCTCTCAGGACCTGATGCGCCAGGAAAATGTTTACGCGGAGCTGGACGAGATTGTGGCAGGGCAGAAACCAGGGCGCGCGAGCGAAGAGGAAATCATTATTTTCGATAGCACCGGCGTTGCGATCGAAGACGCCATTACGGCCGCCGCCGTTTACGAAAAAGCACGGGCGGCTCATGTGGGAGATTACTTCAACTTCGCTGGCTAATGATCGGCACTGCTTATGAATTGGATTACGCGCGAAAAAATTAAAGTCGATCGCGTCGCTTGTCCCTGGTTGATCCGGCATTTCGTCGATCCAGACGCGGAGTTTGTTTTCTGCCGCACGACACGGACTGGGCCAAGATCGACAACGGAATCGTGTTCGATGTGCCGAACTGCGAGCTCGGACACCATGGCGAAGATGTTTCTTTCAACTCGATCTAAAAAAATATGGCCTCACAGATCTCGCACTCAATTTACTGGGTGAGATTGTACGCGCGGCGGATTCAAGTCCGCGCAAACCACACCCGGCCGGTGAAGGGCTCCGTTGGATCGCCTCCGGTTTCAGCGCGCTTGATTTAAGCGCTCATGAAATCCTCCAGCGCGAATTCGTGGTGTATGACGCCCTTTACGCGGGATGCAAACGCCGTGTCGCGTTGTGAGGAGAATGCGCATTACGACCGCTTCGCATTTTCACGGAGCTAATGCTAGCGTTTCGCGTACGCGTTATTGCGCGTCACGATAAAACGCTACGATGTCTGAGTTTTCGTGCGAACACGCTCCCGTTTCCGCGCCGCAGAACTTCTCGCGCGCTTTTGCCATCGGCATCACGCTGAATGTCGCTTACGTGTGCGCACAGGTGTTGTTTGGAATTTTCGGGCATTCGCTCGCACTGTTGGCTGATGCCGGACACAACCTGGGCGACGTCCTGGGTCTCCTGCTCGCTTGGGGAGCGAGTCATCTTGTTCGCCGACCATCGACACCGCGAAGAACCTACGGCTGGCGGCGGACGTCGATCATGGCGGCGTTGTTCAATGCGATTTTTCTGCTCGTTATCGTGGGCGGAATTACTTGGGAAGCGCTGCGGCGTTTCATTCATCAAGAGAATGTCGATGCAAACATTATCATCGGGGTGGCGGCAGTCGGAATCGTGATCAACGGCATTACGGCATGGATGTTCATGTCCGGCCGCAAAAGCGATTTGAACATCCGCGGCGCTTTCACGCACATGGCGGCGGATGCGGCGGTGTCGGGCGGGGTTGTCCTCGCGGGCGTCGCGATTCATTTCTCCGGCTGGTCGTGGCTCGATCCGGCCACGAGCATTCTAATTAACATCGTGATCGTGATTGGCACCTGGAGCTTGTTACGCGAATCGTTCAATCTCGCGACCGATGCTGTCCCGGAGAATGTCGATCTTGTCGCGGTCAAAAACTATTTCGCCGAGCTGCCGAGCGTGATCGCGGTGCACGATCTGCATATTTGGGCGATGAGCACGACCGAAATAGCGCTCACCGCGCACCTCGTCATGCCGGATCAAAACGGAGGCGATATTTTTCTGCGCGAGGTCTGTGAACATTTGCATCACAAGTTCGGAATCGAACACGCCACTATTCAGATCGAGCAAAATGCCGAGGCGTGTTCGCTCGCGTAACCTCTGCCGCCAGAGACGGCGGCAGCTACAACGCCAGCGACGATGGAGTCTTGTCTTTTGAATTTTGCGATTCCATTCTGACACGCTGAATGCAAGCGCCGAATAAATCAGGCGTAAATCTCGTGCGTCGACTCGCGGAATTCTTCGCGCTGAAACGCAACATCGTCATTCTGCTCATCGCCATTTTTGTTATCGGCGCGGGCGAGGAACTCTGGATGCGTTTCGTGCCGAAGTATCTGAAGGAGCTCGGCGCCGCCGTCCTGGTGATCGGTCTCTACGATGCGTTGCGCACGTTGCTTGGCGCTATTTACGCCTATCCCGGCGGAGTGCTGGTCGATCGATGGGGACATCGTCGCGCTTTCCTGACCTTTAACATTATTTCAATCATCGGCTACGCAGTCGTGCTGGTCGTGCCGCATTGGGGCGCGGTCATCGCCGGAATGTTTCTGTTCCTTTCCTGGACCTGTTTCTCATTGCCCGCGACATTTTCACTCGTTGGCGCCGCGCTTGCGCCCAATCGCCATACGATGGGCGTGGGCATTCAATCGGTCATCCGAAGACTGCCGATCATGATCGCGCCCATTCTTGGGGGGATGTTGATCGACTATTTTGGGGTCGTGCCCGGCGTCCGCATCGCGCTCATCATCTCGATCCTCCTTTCGGCAGGGACGATTTTCGTGCAACGCCAATTGCGCGACGAGCCCACAAAAGCCGTAGCGCCGACAGAGCGCTGGAATCTCCTACAGAGCTTGCGCGGCTTCGACGCGCCGCTGCGGCGATTGCTTATGAGCGACATTCTGGTGCGCTTTTGCGAACGCATCCCTTATGCGTGGGCTGTTATCTTCGCCATGGATTACATCGGGATGAGCGCGAAGCAGGTCGGCATTCTTACCATGATTGAAGTAGTCATGGCATCGCTCTGCATCATCCCGGCTGCCTATTTTGCGGATAAATCCAGACGTGAGCCGTTCGTCCTCGTCACGTTCATCATGTTCACGCTCTTCCCAATCGCCCTTCTGGTTTCGCGCAGCTTCACGATGCTCGCGGTCGCGTTCGCCATCCGCGGGTTGAAAGAATTTGGCGATACTTCACGCAAGGCGATCCTCATCGGTAGCAGCGAGCCGGAGCGGCGCGGGCAAATGGTTGGCGCTTACTACCTGGTACGCGATTTGATCGTAAGCATGGCCGCGCTGCTTGGCGCGTATCTTTGGCAACTTGGGCCGCAGCTCAATTTCCTCGGCGCGGCGGCTTTTGGTGTAGGGGGCACCATTTTCTACTTCCGCGGTCTGCGCCAATTGCGCGACGCCGCGCCGCCGATGATATTTTATTCCGGGAGAAAGCGCTAGAAACATGTCGATCTTACTTTTTCGAATCGCAGCGGCGTTCTGTTTCCTCGCCGTCGCGCTCGGCGCATTTGGTGCGCATGCGCTAAGATCGACAATCGAAAGTCACGGCATGCTCGATGTCTGGAACAAGGCGGTGCTCTATCATTTTATGCACGCGATTGCGTTGTTTGTGCTGGCGCTTTACGGAACGGCCAATCGCGGCGCATGGTGGCTGTTGTTCGCCGGCATTTTGCTCTTTAGCGGAAGCTTGTATGTGATGGCTCTGACTAATCTTCGATGGCTGGGCGCAATCACACCACTCGGCGGTCTTTGTT
>JALYUC010000088.1 GCA_030853965.1 Verrucomicrobiota bacterium
CACTTTTTTTGACGCCTACTTCAACGACGCAACTCAATATCCCGTCGCAGCGAAAAGCGGAGCTGGCAACACGCGCGGTAAACCCGACATGGTGACCGCGAAGCTAGCCGCCCTTCATTTCTATCAGCTGGCAATTCCAGCGCCGAAACCGCCCAAGGGCAGTTTTAAGGAAGACGCAGCGGTGCGCGGGAAGGAAATCTTCGGCGGCAAAGCCAAGTGTGCGACCTGCCACGTTCCGCCGCTCTTCACCGAGCCGGGCAATAATTTGCATGCGCCGGAGGAGATTGGTGTGGATGCTTTCCAAGCCGATCGCTCTCCGACGCATAAATACCGCACCGCGCCGCTAGCCGGTCTTTGGTCACACCAGAAAGGCGGTTTCTACCACGACGGGCGCTTCGCCACGTTGGGCGAAGTTGTCGATCATTATAATACGCTTTCGAAGCTCGCATTGACTGAGCAAGAAAAGAGCGACCTGATTGAGTATTTGAAATCGTTGTAACTAAATCGGCCAGAACATTAACCCGAAACAGAAGGAGATTTCCTGCCATGTCATCACCCGCAAGCTTCAAGGGCCATCCCTTGCACGCCATGCTCATTCCATTGCCGATCGGGCTTTGGATTTTTTCACTCGTCAGCGATGTCATTTTCAAAATGGGCTGGGGCGGCGCTGTCTGGAATGATGTTGCTTTCTACACCATAGCCGGCGGCACCGTCGGCGCGCTCGTCGCGGCGCTGCCGGGCTTTGTCGATCTGACCGACATCAGCAATCCAAAAACGAAATCCATCGCGCTCTGGCACATGTTCATCAATCTGCTCGCGGTCGCCACCTTTGCGGTGAATTTCTGGCTCCGGATGCACCGCGCGCCGGGCGATAATCTTCCGATCATTTTGTCGGTCGTCGGCATTGTCTTGATCACGATTTCCGGCTGGCTCGGCGGCGAGCTTGTTTATGTTCGCGGCGTCGCGGTCAAACAGCCGCCCGCTCCAAGCGTCTGAATCGGTAGGGCCAGACTCAGTCGAGCCGACTTCATTCGACCAGGTATCAGCGCGACGCCGGCCGAGCCAAAGACGAGAGCGACACAGCTCGATCAACTCAAGCAATTCACCAAAGTCGTCGGCGATACTGGCGATTTTGAATCGATGCGGGAGTACGCGCCGCAAGACGCCACCACGAACCCAAGTTTGATTTATGCCGCGACGCAAAAGCAGCAGTATGCGCATTTGCTCGATGAAGTAATTGTCGACCGAAAAAAATCCGCCCTGATCGGCGCGGCGCAGATCGAGACATCATTGAGCATCTGCTCGTGAAATTTGGCTGCGAGATGTTGAAGATTGTTCCGGGCCGCGTCTCCACCGAAACGGATGCGCGCTTCTCGTTCAATGTCGAAGGTTCAATCAAAAAGGCACGTCAGTTGATCAAGATTTACGAGAAGAAGGGCATACCGCGCGAGCGCGTGCTGATAAAAATTGCATCGACCTGGGAAGGGATCAACGCCGCCGAGCAACTGCAAAGAGAAGGCATCCGGTGCAATTTGACGCTGCTGTTTTCGCTGCCGCAAGCAGTCCGCGCCGCGGAAGCAAAGGTGCAATTGATCTCGCCATTTGTCGGCCGGATTTACGATTGGTACAAAAAAGAAAACAAACGCGATTACGCCGGCGCGGAAGATCCAGGCGTGCTCTCGGTGAATGAAATTTACGCTTACTACAAAAAGTTCGGCCACGAGACCGAAGTGATGGGCGCGAGTTTCCGTAACGTCGGCCAGATTCTGGAGCTGGCCGGCTGCGATCTGCTGACCATCAGTCCCGAACTGATGAAAGAGCTTTCCGAATCGGACGAACCGGTGGAGCGCAAACTTGACCCGGAAAAAGTGAAGACGGCAAAGATCAACAAGTTAGCGTTGGACGAGAAAAAATTTCGTTATCTGGTGAACGATAATGCGATGGCGACCGAGAAAACCGCTGAGGGCATTCGCAAATTCGCCGCCGACATCGTCAAGCTCGAGAAATTGGTCGCGAGCAAGCTAGGCCAATGAGATTCGGATCAGGTGATCCGCGTTAGCAACAGTTCTTTCAAGTCAGTGATCTTGATCCGCTCCTGCTTCATCGAATCCCGATGCCGCAACGTGACGGTATCGCGCAACGCCACGTCCTTCTCACCGAGCGTTTCGAAATCGACCGTGATCCCGAACGGTGTCCCCGCCTCATCCTGGCGGCGATACCGCCGGCCGATCGCGCCGGTCTCGTCGTAGAACACATTCATATGTGGACGCAGCGCCGCTTGGATCTCGCGTGCTTTCGCGACGAGGTGTTCGTTGTTCTTTAGCAACGGAAACACGCCCACCTTGATCGGCGCCACGCGTGGATGGAAACGCATCACGATGCGCGTCTCGCTCTTGTCCTTCTCGTCCGTGACAGTCTCTTCATCATACGCGTTGCACAGGAGCGCGAGGACCGTTCGATCCACGCCGGCGCTCGGCTCGACCACGTGCGGAATAAAACGCTGTTTGGTTTCCTCGTCGAAATAATCCAACGGCTTTCCGCTCGCCTCCTGGTGCTGCTTCAAATCGTAATCGGTGCGATACGCCACACCTTCCAGCTCCTGCACGCCGAACGGGAATTCATATTCGATGTCGTACGTTCCCTTCGAATAAAAGGCCCGATCCGCGTCCGGCACTGTCAGGACGTGCAGTTTCTCGCGCGGAATGCCAATGTTCGAATAAAACTTCAGGCGCTCTTCCTTCCAATATTCGAGCAGTTCCATCCCCTGCTCCGGCCGGCAAAAATACTCCAGTTCCATCTGCTCGAACTCCCGAGAGCGGAAGGTAAAATTGCGCGGATTGATTTCGTTCCGAAACGCCTTCCCAATCTGCGCGATGCCGAATGGTAGCTTCTTGCGCGACGTATCGAGCACATTCTTGAACTGCACGAAAATCGACTGAGCGGTCTCGGGGCGGAGATACGCGAGCGACGACTCATCCTCCGTCGCTCCAAGATTTGTTCGCAGCATGAGGT
>JALYUC010000093.1 GCA_030853965.1 Verrucomicrobiota bacterium
GCGGAGGAACAGGCGGGCATCTTTTTCCGGGTCTGGCTGTCGCCCAGACCCTGCGCGATCGCGGGCACGAAGTGATGTTGTTTGTTTCCGAAAAGGAGATCGACGCGCTTGCCCTTTCCGGCCAGGCGAATTTTCGATTTGAAAAACTCCCTATCGTTGGGTTGCCCTCGGTTTACTCGCCGGCCGTTCTCGGTTTCGTTCGCCGCTTCAACCAAAGTCTTGCCCTTTGCCGTTCGATCTATCGCAAGTTTGAACCGCAAGCGGTGCTGGGGATGGGCGGCTTCACCTCCACCGCGCCTGTGCTGGCCGGCCGAATGCGCGGCGCTTCCACTTTTATCCACGAATCAAATGCTGTTCCGGGAAAGGCCAACCGGTTGACCGCGCGAATGGTGCGCGCGGTTTTGCTCGGCTTCAAGGAATGCGCGCCCTTTTTTCCGAGAGCCCGCACCGAAGTCACCGGCACACCGATTCGCACGGAGCTCAAGCGCCTGGATCGACAACTTGCGCGAGAAAGGCTCGGTTTGCGCGCTGATCTTCCTACTTTGCTCGTCATGGGGGGCAGCCAGGGCGCTAGCGGGATAAATCAGGCGATCATCAAAACGCTGCCTTCGCTGCACGGAATATCTCTGCAAGTAATTCATCTGTCCGGCGTGCGCGATGAGCGTCTCGTCGCGGATAATTATCGTCGCGAAAATATTCCGGCGTACGTCTGCGCCTTTCATCATCGGATGGAGGAAGTCTACAGCGCGGCCGATTTCAGCATCGCGCGCGCAGGCGCGGCCAGTCTGGCGGAGCTGGCCTTCTTCGCGCTCCCAGGCATTTTGATCCCGTATCCCTACGCGTCAGACGATCATCAATCCCGGAACGCGGAGATTTTTGTCCGCGCCGATGCTGCGATCCTGCTGAAAGAATCCGAGCTGGCCGGGGATGCGCTCGGGCGCAAGATCAAAGATCTCGTTGGCGACGCGCAGAAGATCCGGCGCATGTCTGAAAATTGTGCGCAGCTGGCGCCCAAAGATGCCGCTGCTTCGGTCGTTGCGACGATGGAGAAATACGCATGACCACGGCGCCCGAACTCGATCTTTCGAATTTTTTGACACGAGAACGCCACCGTATTCATCTCATTGGGGTGGCGGGAAGTGGGATGAGTGGACTGGCGGCGCTGCTACTCGAGCTCGGCCATCACGTTAGCGGCTCCGACAAGTTGAGCACGCAGGAAACAGAGCGATTGCAACGCCTTGGCTTGCGGTTTCAAGCACAACATCATGCTGAAGACGCGAGCGACGCCGAGCTGGTTATTTTTTCGTCTGCAATCAAGAACGATAATCCAGTGCTGGCGAGCGCCCGGGATGCAGCCAAGCCGGTTATTCGTCGCGCAGAGGCGCTCGCCGCGATTATGCGCGGCAAGCGCGGCATCGTCATCGCCGGCATGCACGGAAAAACGACCACTTCCGCGATGGCTGCGCACGTTCTGCGCGAAGGCGGTTTGCATCCTTCGCATTACGTCGGCGCGGAAATCCCAATCCTAGGAACAAACGCGCACTGGGATTCGCGCGGCGAATACTTCGTCGCTGAAGGAGACGAAAGTGACGGCACCATCGCATGCTTTCATCCCGAGCATGCCCTCATTTTGAACATCGAAGAGGAGCACCTTGATTTTTATGTCGATCTTGCGGCGATCGAAAAAGTATTTGCCCAATTGATCGCGCAAACCAGTGGCAAGGTTTTTTTTAATGCCGACGACCCAAGCGCAACGCGTTTATGTCGATCGTGTCGCACTTCGGTGTCGTACGGTTTTTCCGACGCGGCTGATTATCGCGGCGCCGATATTGAGCTTCAGAACTTCGCTTCGGTCTTCTGTGTTTATTACCGTGGCAAACAACTCGGCGAAGCTGTGCTGAATGTTCCCGGTCAGCACAACGTTCACAATGCCATTGGCGTGATCGCCCTCGCAACGGAACTTGGAATTTCCTTCGAAAGGATCACAGCGTCTCTGCGGAAGTTCGAGCATGCGCGACGCCGGTTCGAGATTAAATATGCCAGCGATCGATTTTTGCTGGTTGATGATTACGGCCATCATCCAACCGAGATCCGCGCAACTCTAAAGACGGCGCGATCAATCGGCCGCAAACGCCTGCTCACGATGTTTCAACCGCATCGTTATTCGCGGACGAAAGCGCTGCGCAAAGAATTCGGGGGCGCGTTTGATGACGCAGATCGCGTCATTGTGACCGATATCTATGGATCGAACGAGGCATCGATTCCAGGCATTACCGGTCAACTGATCGCTGATGAGATCGCCCGGCATGGACATCGAGGAGTTAGTTATCAACCGCGGCTCGAACACGTGCATCGCGACGCCGGCAACATGATCGACCCTGGCGATCTCGTGCTCAGCCTCGGCGCGGGGAACATACACGAACAATTGTCGATCTTAGCAGCCGATCTTGTGATTGCCGAGAGACTAAAGGCCATCGTCGGTGAAACAGGTGACGTGCGCCTGCACGAGCCCTTGTCGAAACACACCACCTTGCGCGTGGGAGGTCCGGCCCAATTCTGGGTCGAACCGCGCAATGAATCCACTTTCGCGGAGTTGATTCGTTTTTGTCGCCTGGAAAATTTACCCCTTTTCGTTATCGGCCGCGGATCGAATCTGCTTGTGCGGGACGGCGGTATTCGTGGCGTCGTTGTTCATCCATGCGGCGGCGATTTCGATAAGATCGACATCGACGGCGCGGAGATCACGGCGGGGGTTGGCGCCAAGTTGAAAGAGATCGCTTACGCGGCACGCGCAACAGATCTCGGTGGACTGGAATGGATGGAAGGAATTCCCGGAGAAGTCGGCGGCGCTTTGCGCATGAACGCGGGGGCAATGGGCGCGCAAACTTTCGAGAATGTCGTGCGTGTTCGCTATTTGGATGGTGAAGGCAATCTGCACACCAAAAGTCGTGATGAACTCGAAGTGCATTACCGACATTTTCCCTTACTGGAGAAGAACTTCGCGGTCTCGGGCACGTTTCGCGGCCAACCCGCGCCGCGCGACAAAATCGATCAACGTTTGCAGGAATCACAGGAAAAGCGCCGCACTTCACAACCAATCGCAAAGAGCGCGGGCTGCATTTTTAAAAACCCGGACAGTATTCCGGCAGGAAAATTGGTCGACGAGCTGGGTTTGAAAAACTGCAGCGTAGGTAAGGCGCGTGTGTCGGAAGTGCACGGC
>JALYUC010000103.1 GCA_030853965.1 Verrucomicrobiota bacterium
CGACGGATTTGTTCACGCCCGTCTTCGCGATCGCGCGGACGTCGGGCTGGTGCGCGCACATTCTCGAGCAGCTCGAGGACAATCGCCTTTACCGCCCGCTCAGCGAATACGTCGGCGAACCGGTTGGCAAAAAAGTTGTGCCAATCGATGAGCGCCCGTAAACGCGCTTAGATCGAATTTTACTGCGGCGTGGTTTTCACATCGCCGGGCGGCAACTGCGCGGCTTTCCAATCCATGGCCATGCGAATGCGCGCGCGGCCACTCGGATGATCGTAGAAAATACATTCTTCGATCGGTCCCGGATTCAATTTGCGATAGGCGCCGAGTTTGAGTGCGACCGCGGCCATCCCGTCTGATTCACGCGAAGCGTTAATACCGAAAGCGTCCGCTTCGCGTTCCGTGACGCGCGAGATGGTGTTGATCACCGGCGTCAGGAGAAAAAGAATAGTGGCGAAGATCAGAACGATTAACGGGAAGCCGGCCGGATCACTAATTCCGCGCACGTTCCAGGCTGTGCCCCATCGCCGTAACGCCCAATCGAACGTCGCCTGCAGAATGACGAAGCAGAGAAAAATCAGGACGGCGAGCTGGAGGAGCAGCTTCATGGTGTGGTTCAAAACAAAGTGACCCATCTCATGCGCCATGACTTCGCGTATTTCCAGAAGCGAACATTGCTTGAGCAGGTTGTCGTTCAGCGCGATACGGGTTGTGCCCATGAACCCGGCAACGTTGGCGCTGATCCGTTTCGTTTGCCGGGAGGCATCAACTTCAAAGACCTGATCGACCGGAATCTCATTGGCGCGCGCCATGGCAAGAATCGATTCTTTGATCGCAGGATCCGTCAGCGGTTTGTAAGTGTTGAAGAGCGGCTCGATGAACACCGGCCCAAGGGTGAAAAGGATCGCCGCAAAAATGACACCAATGCCTGGCACCCAAATCCACCAAGTGCGCGGCACGCGGCGAAAGGCCGCGTACAATCCCATGAGCGCAGCGACGCTCAGCGGCAATTGCACGACAAAGAGCGCGAGCATTTGTTCGCCGAACCACTGCGCGAAATTTTGTGTCGCCATACCGTAAGCGTGTTCACGAAGGAACAGTTCGTAAACAATGAGGGGAAATTGCAGAAGATAACTGAGCAGCAGAAATCCGACGACGTAGATTCCCACCTGCAGGCTTTTGAAACGGGTGTTTCGTTCGGCGAAATCGCGCAGACGGGCCGAGATCCCGCTCGCCAAAAGAAAAAGCATTACCGCAACAGTGAGCAAAAAATTCCAGAGGATCAGCCAGTAGCCGCCTTCGAAGTAAGCATCAGATTTGGCGCGCTTCTCCGGTGAGACGGTGTCGAGCCAGGCCTTGGTCGCTGCCGCAGGGTCAAATGAGTGCGCATTCTCAACGGAAATTCTAGCTGCGGGTGGCGGTGAGGGAGCCTGCTGCGGTCGAGCGGCGCTTGGCAAGACCAGCACCAGCGCCAAAACAAATCGCAGTGAAATCCATTGCTTAATCATGGGACATCAATAGAAAATTCAGATATAAAAAGAAAGAACGGTGTCCGCAGCTAATCGTAAAGTTTCCCCAGGGCATTCGGGGATCGCGTTAGAAACGCGCTGCAATAGCGACACATCGTATTGCGCTGGACGAGCGACTTGACCAAGCACAAAATCGCTTCGTGAAAATAGTTGCCTTGTTCCTTTGCCTGGCGTTGGCGGGACTGAGTGCTGCGTCCGCACTGGCGGAGGAGAACCCGCCGCCCGATGCTTCGCTTTGCGGTCCGTATCCGAAGCTCTACAAGGAGATTGTTTGGAACTGGATGCAAAAGACGCTGGTCGACGCGGGTAGCGCGAAGATCGAGTGGGAAGGCGAGCCGAAGCCCGCCGATCTTGGCAAAGAGGGCGAACATCTCTACGGTTGGCTCGTGACTTTCAAGGTGAATGCGCGTAATCGATTTGGCGCATATACCGGAAACCAAAGTCACGGAGCATTGATTCGTAATGGCGAAGTGATTAAAGGAATCGGGTTTGGTTATTAACTATGAGAACTCAATGTCGATCTAACACATCCGGCCAGGGCTTGGTTATCCTAATCATTCTGCTCACGTTAGTGGGTGGCGGCGTCTGGTGGCTTTACAACAACAAGAAGACGATGGACCGAGAAGCGCGCGTTTTCGGGAAGGAAGTGGTTCAACGCCTGGCGGTGAATCATGAGGCCGCTTTTCTAGCGGAACGGCTCAGCCCGGCTGCGCGTTTGGAGTTTCCGCCCTCGCAGCAGGCAAACATCATGTCTAAGTTACAGGAAATGGGCGTGCCGGCCCAGCCGACTCAAATCGAGGAAACTGTGACGTTTGAATCGCATTTCTTTCAGCCACGAGGCTTCTTCGTCGGTCACCTCAATTATCCCGGACAAGCCGCCGTTATGGAGTTCGGCGTTTCGCATCCGGTGAGCCGATGGCAAATCGACTCGTTCAATTTGAAATGGGAACGTCCGCGGTAAGTTGATCAGGTCAGCAGGCGATCGAGCGAATCCAGGCAAAGCTGCGACCAAGTCTCGAGTGAGTCTCGGCGGGTGATCAACTCTTCCCTGCTAAGAAATCCCAAGCTGGTGATCATAGCCTCGCGTTTTTCCACTTTGGGTTCCACCAATTTGAAAACGTGGACGATGCCAAGATGGACTCGTCCCACGTCAGTGGTGTCGTCATTCAACAACGCCACGATGCGATCTTCAAATTTCGTGTCGATCTTGATTTCCTCACTGACCTCACGCCCGACTCCGGTGCGATAAGCGGCCTCATCCAAGGCGAAGAGGGATTCATCGCTGTCGTTCATATGGCCACCGATACCAATCGAACCTTTCGCCACCAATCGTTGCTCACCTGCTTTTTTCCCGCGGATGTAGTGCAGCACTTTGTCGTCGTGTGCCAGCAGCACGTAAGGGATGATTTGCTTGCGCGTCGGATCGTTCTCTGCCTGCGCGCGCGATAGAAAGAAATTGTTTCCCCTGGAAAGAATCGCTCCCAAATATTTTTGCGGATCGAAATTCAGACCTTGGAAAGCGCCGAGCTCGTCGAACAAACTGCGTTTGATGACCAGGATGTTTTCATCAGGTGTATTCATCGAGGCTTCGCTCGACACGACAAGTTTGAAGCGCGCATCAAAACGAATAGATGACGCCAATCTGTGGGCCAATCAGATTCAGACTTGGATTCGGATCAGTTTGTCCACCGTTGGAAAGATGCTGATACAAAATTCCGGCATCCAATTTCCAGCGATCATTCCACCGATACGAAACGCCGACCGCGCTCAGTATGTTGAAAGTAAAATCCTGCCCCTGCGCGCCCAAAATGCTGGCATGACTGTCGATCAATCCCGCCCCAACGCCGCCCGAAGCATATGGAATAAATCGGCTGTCTGGGCGCGCGAAGTTATAGCGCAAACCGAAGTTGAATCCGAAATAGTGATTTTCGATTCCGCGAAAGATCGGTTCGGCGACGGCGCTGAAGTAAACTTGCTGGTAGCCGCGCAACCAACTGTCGTTTTCGATAACGCCCCACCGCATTCGTGCGGTGATGAATTCGGCGCCCATTTCGTAGGAATGTGGGCTGTTGATAAAACCGAGCAAATACGCCGACTCGACCGCGACCTCGAGCTTCGACTGTTCGGGTGCTGTCGTAGACGATTCAATTCCGCTTCCGCCGCCGGCGCAGAGTTGCGATGCCGTGAAAACGGTAAAAACGATCGTGAGACAGAATAATGTTTTCACAAAGCGCGCTACCATAAGGAAGCTTCATTTACTTGCAATCAACGTGTGCTACAAAACTCGGCAAGATCGACAGGTAGCGCGCTATTCCATTCGTATTCGCCTTCGATCGCGAGCCTGGTGGCATGCAGCGCATGTCGCGGCAAAAGCAATTGTCGCTCGAGCTCCGGCGTCCAGCCAGTTTCGATGAAGCGTAAATAAAGTTGTTCGTCGGGGCCGTAAATCTTGTCGCCCACAATGGGATGATCAATCGAAGCAAGGTGCACCCGAATTTGATGCGTACGACCGGTACGGGGAATCGCGCGAATAAGGCTGAATTTATCCATTGTCGATCTGGCGAAGCGTCGTTCGACCCGAAACTCGGTCTGTGCCGGCGCGCCCGCCGGATGAATCATCTGTTTTAGCCAGATCGCTGAGTCTCGATGTTTCCCTTGTCGATCTAACGGGGCGTCGACAAGATTTGTCTCCCATTCCGGCCAACCCCAAACGATGGCGAGATATTCTTTTTGAAATCGTTGCTGCTGCATGAGTAGGCCAAATTTTCTCGCCGTTGCAGCGGTCTTTGCCACCAGCACGACGCCACTTGTTTCGCGATCAAGACGATTAACGATCGAGATCTGACCGCCATTCGCGATTTCAAACGCAAGTAATTCACGCAACTCCTTCCAAAGCGTCGGTGTGCCGTCCGGTTTCGTCGGGTGCGCCAAAAGAAACGGCGGCTTATCGACGACGAGATACTCATCGGTTTCATCAACGATTTTGAAATCACGCGAGGTGACTACGCTTTTCGAAATTGTTCCGGCGGTCATAGACCGCCGCTACAATTGATCGACACCTCGCGCGTGTAAACCGTGTCCGGCGCCGACGCCCCAGCGCGGGTCCCTACCGTTGACTTGACCTAGCTGGGAAAACCGCTTTACCTAAACGCCTCAGTTTCGACCACAGGAGGGTCCTTGGAACTAAAAGACATCAAAGCCATTATCGATTTGATGCGGAAGAACGATCTCTCCGTTTTCGAGATGGAGAAGGACGGCTTCAAGCTCAAGCTTGTAAAAGGGGCGGATGGTCAACCAATCCTGACCGCACCGATCGCGCTCGCACCATCGTTCGCTCCAGCTTTGGGCGGATCCGCGCCGACAGCCGCCGAAACGGGCGCAACCACCGAAGCGCCACACGGCTCGGGATCGTTCAAAGATATTGTCTCGCCGATGGTGGGAACGTTCTATCGCTCGCCATCGCCCGACGCGCCGCCATTTGTGGATGTGGGAAAGCAGGTCGACGCGGACACGGTGGTTGGCATTATCGAGGCGATGAAAGTGATGAATGAAATCAAAGCGGAAATCAGCGGAGTGATCGCCGAAGTATTAGCTGAGGCTGGGAAACCGGTGCAATTCGGTCAGGTCCTTTTCCGTGTTCGGTAAGAATGTGCGTTCGCCGGGGCG
>JALYUC010000134.1 GCA_030853965.1 Verrucomicrobiota bacterium
TTCTTAAACCGAAGCATTCCGGGTTCTTTTCTTCCACGCTGGAAACGTTGCTTCACTATCTCGGCGCCAAACAGCTGATCATTACCGGCATCGCCGGAAATTATTGCGTCCTCTTTACTGCGAACGACGCCTACATGCGCGATTACAAATTGATAATCCCTTCGGACTGCACCGTATCGAACACGACCAAGGAAAATCGCGAAGCGCTCACTTTGATGCGCAAATATCTAAAGGCCGACACGCGACCGTCGGCCAAAATCAGGCTTCAACGGACCCGACGGAAATCCCGGCGCGGCTAAGATCGACATCTACTTTTTACCACGTCCGGTTTTCGCTTGGAGCTCATCGATTTTTTTTGACGCAGCAGCTTTCGTTAGTTTCTCATCGAATTCTTCGCCGGCTTCCCGGCAAAGCGTTTGGAGATATGAGCGCTGCGGTCCAGTCATAGGTTCTTCGCCGGTAGTCCAGTTCTCCGGATCTTTCTCCGGATTTTGCATTGCAGGTGTTGGTTCATCAGGAGTCATCAAATAAAAATCGTTCCCGCATCGGCTGGTGGTCTTCTCGCGCTTGCGCGCGAAACTTTCGCGTGGCATAAGACGGCGCTCGCGCGGTACCAACCGCCCGGAATAAGACCAAAACCGAACAATGCCTACGGCTCCAACTGCTTCTCGAGATCGCGCGGTCGAGGCGCACGTTTTTTGGATAAGATTCAAGAACGAGATCCTGGCCGTGATCGCATTTGTAATCCTCGTCATTATTGGGTTAGGCGGTTACCGAATTTATTCTGAGCGGAAGGATTCGACTGCATCCTCTCTGCTGGCCGCGGCAAAGAAACCGGAAGATTTTCAGCAAGTCATCACGCGTTATCCGAACACACCCGCCGGCGCGGCCGCTTACCTTTTCCTTGCCCAGACGTTACGAAATGACCGCAAATTCGCGGAATCGAATGCGACGCTCCAACTTTTCATCGACAAACATTCGAACCACGAGCTGATCAGCACCGCAAAAGTTGCGATGGCGGCGAACTTGGAGTCGATGGGAAAGATGGATGAGGCATTGTCGATGTACCAACAAATCGCGGCGAACTATCCGACAAGTTTTAACGCACCCCTTGCCCTGGTTGCGCAGATTCGCTTGTTCAAAGCAAAGAAGGAAACCGATGCCGTTCGACGTGTCTGTGAAACCATCATCACACAATACAAAGACAGCTTTTGGACGAGCGAGGCGATGCGGGAATTGCGCGCGTTAAGATTCAGTGCCCCGCCGCCGAGACCAGCCGGGACAGCGACAATTGCGCCGGACACGGCTCCCCAGAGCTTAGCCCCGCCACGCCCGCGCCCGCCGATGGCTCTGCCAGCGCCTTCAGCCGCGCCGACCGCGAATGCTCCGAAACCGAGGTAGGGGCGATTGACCCATTCGGCTTCGCTTAGGGCAGGCTCTCAATCGCCCGGGCGGTTCGGTGAACCGCTCCTACCAAAGTGACAAATTAACGCTTCGAGAATTGGAAACGCTTTCGGGCGCCGGGTTGCCCCGATTTTTTGCGCTCTTTCATGCGCGGATCGCGCCGAAGCAGCCCTTCTGCCTTTAGGGTGCTTCTTAAATCGCCTTCCACTTGCAACAAAGCGCGCGAGATGGCCAGGCGCGCGGCTCCGGCTTGTCCCGTCGCGCCACCGCCGGTGGCGTTAATCGACAAGTCGTAGGCATTTACCATTTTTGCGGTTTGCAACGGCTGGAGCACCAAGTTCTGCAAGGGTGCGGTCGGAAAATAATCCTCAAAGTTACGACCATTGATCTCGATCTTTCCGCTGCCCGGCGTCATGCGAATTCGCGCGACCGAGGTCTTGCGGCGTCCCGTGGCGATAAATTCCTGGGTCGGTGCCATGACTAGCAATTAGGCGAACTTCACCGGCTCCGGTTGCTGTGCGGCGTGCGGATGAGAATTGCCCCGATACACCTTGAGTTTGCGATAAACGGCGCGCCCCAGACGGTTGTGGGGAATCATTCCGCGCACCGCCCGCTCAACCAGCAACTCAGGATGTCGTGCCCGGCGAGCCCGCGCATTCTCGGTTTTATGACCGCCTACAAATCCGGAGAAACTCATGAAACTTTTTAGTTCCTCCTTTTTGCCAGTCAATCGCACTTTGTCCGCGTTGATGACCACGACGAAGTCGCCGGTATCGACATGAGGTGTGAAAATCGTTTTCTCTTTTCCGCGCAACAGTTTTGCGGCTTTCACAGCGATTTGTCCGAGCACCTGGTCCTTCGCGTCGATGACCCACCACTTGCGTGAAACTTCGCTGGCTTTGGCAGAAAATGTCTTCATGAGCGGCTGGGAAAGGGCACGGAAACTACGGGACGCACCGTGGAGTGTCAACCGCGGGATCGACAAGGCGAGTGTCGATCTTACGGGGGAGGCAGTGGCATCGCCCCTGCTTTCTAGTAATTATAATGAATCGACTTTTCTCCCTTGCCTTTTCCGCCGTTGCCTTCGGATTTATCTTCAATGCTTCCGCCGATAACGACCGCGTTTCCCCCAGCGCAATTATCCAGGAAATGAATCTGGCGCGGCAAAATCCGGCGGCTTATGCTGCGCATATCGAGGAGCTGCGCGCGCAATTTAACGGCCGATATCTCGTGCTGCCGGGCGGGACCAGAATTTATACACGTGAAGGTTTGGGCGCGGTCGATGAAGCGATCCGTTTTTTACGTTCGGCCGAAGCGATCCAGCCGTTGAAACTTTCACCAGGAATGTGCCGCGGCGCGGCCGATCATTGCGCGGAGCAGGCCAACGGCGCCCTTGGTCATGGCAATCCAGCGAGACGAATGAATCGCTATGGCAGTTGGGCCGCGGCGTGGGGCGAGAACATCGCGTATGGCAAAACGAGCGCGCGCGAGATTGTGCTCGCGCTCATCATCGACGACGGGCAGCCGGCACGGAAGCATCGGGCGAACATTTTCGCGGCGAAGTTCAATTATGCCGGTGCAGCTTACGGTCCGCATGCGCGTTACGGCAGCGTCTGCACGACTGATTTTGCCGGTGCCTATTTCGATCGCGGTCAGGCTGTCGCGCAAAATTTCTGAGCTGTAGCGACGGCCTATGACCGCCGAATTTGGCATTGTCGGCGCTCATAGAGCGCTGCTTCAGAAATGGCCGCTGGTCATTTCGGTCTCGCGCGCTTAATTGCTTCGCGATGTCGAATGCCGCCACCGCCAAAACGGCGATCACCCCTCGCCGCGACGAAGATTTTCCTGAATGGTATCAGCAGGTTATTCGTGCCGCCGAATTAGCCGAGCCGTCTGATGTGCGCGGTTGCATGGTCATTCGTCCATGGGGTTATGGCCTCTGGGAAAACATGCAGCGTCACCTCGACGGAATGTTTCGGGCGAGCGGACATCGCAACGCTTACTTTCCCCTTTTTATTCCGCTGAGTTACTTCGCCAAAGAAGCCGAGCACGTCGAAGGCTTCGCCAAAGAGTGTGCCGTTGTCACGCACACCCGACTGGAAGTGGATGCCGATGGAAAGATGAAACCGTCGAGCCCCTTGGCTGAGCCGCTCGTCATCAGGCCGACTTCGGAAACCATCATCGGCGCCAGCTATGCAAAGTGGGTGCAATCGTATCGCGATCTTCCCATTCTGATTAATCAATGGGCCAACGTCGTGCGTTGGGAGATGCGGCCCCGTTTATTTTTGCGCACGACTGAATTTCTCTGGCAGGAAGGCCATACCGTGCACGAGACCGAAGCGGAAGCGCGCGCGGAAACGCAGCAGATGCTTGATATTTATGAGACGTTTGTGCGCGATCATCTGGCCATTTCGATTTACAGCGGCGAGAAATCGGAGAGCGAACGTTTTCCCGGCGCAATCCAGACATTGTCGATCGAAGCGATGGTCCAGGACCGAAAAGCGATCCAGGCTGGGACGTCGCATTTTCTCGGGCAAAACTTTTCGCGTGCGAGCGGCATTCAATTTCAAAACCGTGAAGGCAAGCAGGAGTTCGGCTGGACGACAAGCTGGGGGATGAGCACGCGAATGGTCGGCACCCTCGTCATGGCACACGCAGATGACGACGGCGTTATTCTGCCTCCGAGGATTGCACCAACGCAGATCGTGATTTTGCCGATCACAACAAAGGAAGAAACGCGCGCAAAAGTGCTGGAGGCTTGCGACAAACTTGCGCGGGAGTTGCGCGAAAAAGTTTATGTCGATCTACCGATTGAAGTAGAGGTTGATCGTCGTGATCTGGGTGGGGGCGTCAAGAATTGGGAGTGGATCAAGAAAGGCGTTCCATTGCGCGTTGAACTCGGGCCGCGTGACCTGGAGAAGGATTCAATTACGGTCAGTCGCCGCGACCAACCGGTCAAAATGAAAGAGTCGATGTCGGCGCAGGAATTCGTTTCGCGCGCGCCCGAAATTCTGATGTCGATCCAAGAAAGCCTTTACGATCGCGCCAAGAAATTCCGCGATGACAACACGCGCAAGATCGACAACAAAAAGGAATTCTACGAGTTCTTTACGCCTGAAGATTCCGCGAAGCCGGAGATTCACGGCGGTTTCGCTCTCGCGCATTGGGACGGCTCGCGCAAAGTGGAAGCGCAAATCAAGAACGACCTCAAAGTTACTATTCGATGCATCCCCCTTGGCAATAACGCCGAGGCTGGGCGCTGCATTTTTACCGGCGAGCCAAGCCCGCGCCGGGTCATCTGGGCAAAATCTTACTAGAAACCGTCTGGAGCTTAATGCTTGCGTTACCCAGGTCTGGGCCTATTGACGCCACGTCATTGGACTCGTTTATTTCCGCACTGCCGATGGAATTGAAACTCTACAGCCGTGAATGGTGCTCTTGGTGTATTGATGCGAAAGAATATCTCACCGAGCGGGGGTATAACTTCGTCGAGATTAATGTCGGTCAAGATCGACAAGCGTATGAAGAGATGAAGGAACTGTCCGATCAGACGTATGTGCCGACATTCGTGGCCGGCGACAACGTGCTGGCAAATTTTGATACCGATCAACTCGAGAAATTTTTGCGCGAGCACGAGATTAACCCCTAATGCTATTTGGCTTTCTCTTAACGCTCGGCGTGGCGGTGCTCAGCGTCGCCTTGCGCAGCTTTCAAAGTTCCTTTTCTCAAAAGGCGGGCGCGCTCGGTATTCTCATCGCTTCATTTCTTCTCGTTTATTTCGTCACTGGGAACTGGGTTCTTGGCCTGGTCGGGGCGCTGAGCTGGCTCTTTTTGCCGTGGCTGGAAATCCTCACCCGCATTCGCGCGCTACGACTGCCGAAGGAAAAACGGCTTCGTCCGAAAACTCCGCCATCAGCAGATCTTTTTCCCACGCTCAATGACATTACGCGTGAGATTGAAAATGCAGGTTTCGTTCACGTAAACGACGCCGGTTGGGATTGGGAGGATTACCGGCAATTTTTCCGCTTGTTCTACAAGGACGAAGACCGGTCGCAGGCGACTATCTGTCTAAATGAGCAGCACGATCTGTCCTTTTATTATCTGCGAATTTCGTCCCGGACCAAAGGGGGTACTATTTGGACGACCTGGAACTATCCCCTCTCCTATGGTCTGAAATTGACGCCGCAATTCCGAATCAATCGCCAGCGGCCTGATCAATCATTCTGGCAACTTTACCAGAGCCATCGCGAGTTTTTGCGCAACAACAGCATCGACACAAATGCGATCGATGCATTGGACGAAGACCGTATCCAATCCGAGATCGAAAACGATTTGCGCGATCAAATTGCCCATAACATCGACAAGGGCGTGCTCATGCAGACGGCCGATGGTGATGTCAAATATTCCTGGCGCGGAATGATTTACCTCTGGTGCCAGTTTCTGCTCGATCTGTTGCGGTTATAATGTGATCAGACCTTCATGATCTCGGCCTCTTTGCGCGCGAGATGTTCGTCCACCGATTTCACGAAGCGATCGGTTAATTTTTGCACGTCATTTTCCAGATCGTGCAATCCGTCTTCGGTCAATCCACCCGCGGTTTTGAGCTTCTTCGCCTCATCGTGTGCAGTCCGCCGGTTGGCGCGCACACGCACGCGCGCTTCCTCCGCCATTTTGCCTAACGAACGCACCAGATCTTTGCGCCGCTCTTCCGACAATTCCGGAATCGGCAACCGAATAATCTTCCCATCCACGGCAGGCGTAATGCCGATCTTCGATTCTTTGAGGGCCCTCTCGATGTCCTGCACCGTGCCGGCGTCGAATGGCTGGACCACGAGCAAGCGCGGCTCAGGCGTGGTGATGAGCGCGAGCTGTTTCAATTTCATGGTCGATCCGTATGCTTGAACATCGACATTCTCGACCAGCCCGGGGGACGCCTTGCCGGTGCGCACGGCGGCGAATTCGTGCACCATGTAATCGACGCTTTTTTCCATCGTCATCTCGGCCTCGAAAAGAATTTCTTCGCTCGTCATGTTGCTAGGTTTTGAACGGACCTGTCTCTAATCGCAAACCAGCGTGCCGACTTTGCGACCGAGCACAGCGTCCCGGATGTTACTCGGCTTGTTCATGTCAAACACGATCACTGGAATCTTATTATCCATGCAAAGACTGAACGCCGTCGAATCCATTACCTTTAATCGCTTCGTCAGCGCTTCCGTAAAACTGATTCGCTCGTAGCGTTGCGCGCCGTCCTGCGTGTTTGGATCGCGATCATAAACGCCGTCTACTTTCGTCGCTTTCAAAATAACGTCCGCCCGGATCTCGCTGGCGCGCAAAGCGGCTGTCGTGTCCGTGGAAAAATAAGGGTTGCCGGTGCCGGCGACAAAAATCACGACGCGGCCAAGCTCGAGATGACGGATGGCGCGACCGAGAATAAATGGCTCGGCTACGTTCTTCATTTCGATTGCGCTTTGCACGCGGGTTTGCACGCCGAGCTCCTCCAGGGCGCTCTTCAAAGCCATGCCGTTAATCACCGTAGCGAGCATACCCATGTAATCCGCGGTCGTGCGATCCATACCGCGGTCGGCGGCGGTCAATCCGCGCCAGATGTTTCCACCGCCGATCACCACGGCTACCTGCACGCCCAGAGCATGCACCTCTTTGATACGCTCGGCGATTCCGAGGACCACCTGGGGCGAAATGTTGTCGCGCCCGCCGCGCTCTTGCAATGCTTCGCCGCTCAGCTTGAGCACAACGCGCTTATAAGCCGGCGCCTCGGTTTTCATGATCGGTGAGATCAAACAGAACAGAGCGCGATTTTGAAAGCAAAATGAAATTACAGCGGCATCGGCCTCCAGCCGATGTTCTGTGAAATCATCGGCAAGATGCCGATGCTACATCAAAGCCGCGCGCGAACTCCGACGCGCTCATCCGCCGTTTCCCTTCCAACTGCACTTCACCTAACGCCAAGGCGCGCTCGCCAGCTGCGATAACTATTTCTTTGTCGTGTCGCAACACGTCGCCGGGCGTGCCCCGAAGATCGACAATCGAGGCCGAGAAAATCTTCAAATTGCGGGGCTTATCTGATGGCGTCGTAATTTTTGTGGACGCGCCTGGCCAGGGATTGAACGCCCGGATTTTTCTTTCAATTACTTCCGCCGGCTCCGACCAATTGATTCTTCCGTCTTCGCGATTCAGTTTTGGGGCGGAGGTGGCGAGCGCATTGTCTTGCGCTACACGCGGCGCATTTCCATCTGCGAGCAATCGCAAAGATTCGAGTAACGTTCCGGGCGCAATCTCGCCGAGTCGATCGTGCAGCGAAGCGCCTGTGTCGGTCGGCAAGATGTCGATCTTGCGCTGCAACAAAATGTCTCCGGTATCGAGACCTGCATCCATGTACATGATCGTGATTCCGGTCTCGCGATCGCCCGCGGTGATTGCCGCTTGAATCGGCGCGGCGCCGCGCC
>JALYUC010000101.1 GCA_030853965.1 Verrucomicrobiota bacterium
CCGTAGAGCCAGAGAATGCCGACGAAAAATCCAATGTCGCCAATGCGCGTGGTGATGAATGCTTTTTTCGCTGCGGCGGCTGCGCTTGACCTGTCGATCCAAAATCCAATCAATAGGTAAGACGCTAGACCGACCAGCTCCCAGCAAACGAAGAGAAGCAACAGACTGTTCGCAATGACGACGCCGAGCATTGCGGCGGAGAAAAACGAGAGATACGCAAAGAAACGGGTGAAATCTTTGTCGCCGGCCATGTAGCCAACGCTGAAAATAAAAATGCAGAGCCCGACTGACGCGATCATCATCAGCATGGCGGCGGCGAGCGGATCGACCACCCAACCGATACGCAGCGCTTGTTCGCCGAAAGTGAACCACGTGAAATTATGAAACGCCCGATAGCCGTTCGTTTGCAGCGTGGGCATGAACGCCGCGATCGCGAGAACGAGCGCAACGATCTGGCCCAGAATGGCGAGTCCCGCTGCAGCGTTCCGCCGCGAATTTGCCAGGCTGAGAATGATCAACGAAGCGGCGAGCGGTACCGCCGGAATAAGCCAAAGGTTGGTGACGATCCAGGAATTCATCCTTTGAGCTGATCGAGCTCGTCGACATTGGTGGTGCGGTAATGGCGGTAAACCGCGATGACGAGCGCGAGGCCGACAGCAGCTTCGGCGGCGGCAATGGCGATGGCAAAGATCGCGACCATCACGCCAGTTGGTTGCTGCGGTTGCGGGCCGAAGCGCCAGAACGCGATGAAATTCAGATTAGCCGCGGCAAGCATCATCTCGATGCCGATCAAAATGAAAATTGCGTGACGCCGACTTAATGCCGCGAGCAAACCAATGGAAAACAATGCCGCGGACACGGCGAGAAAGATCGACAATGTCATTCGCGCTTCTCCTCCATTACGAGAATGAGCGCGCCGATCAACGCGGCGGTGAGAACGAGCCCGACGCATTGTAGCGGCCAGACGTAATCGGTCATCAGCACTTCGCCGATCCGTTTTACAGTGAGCGCTTCGATAGGCGGCGCAGCCATCGAGAGCATCGGTGTCTTAAGAATTGCCCACAACAAGCCGGCGAATACAGCGACAGCAACAACAACTCCGCTCCAGTTAAAGCCGCGATCTTTTCCAACATCACGTCGCGTCAACAAAATCGTGAAGACAATCAAGACCGCGACTGCGCCGATGTAGACGAACACTTGCACCAACCCGACAAACTCGGCACCGAGCAAAAAGAAAAACGCGGCGACGCCGACAAACGCCAGGGCGAAACTAAGCGCCGCGTGCATGAGTTTCGGTAATGTTGCAGCGGCGAGTGCCGCGCCGAGCGTCAGAATTGCGATGACGATGAAAGCGGTGCTGCTCATTCGGCGAAACGATAAGTGCGCGGCGCAAACTTCCTTCGCGTGTCGAGCAAGATCGACAGTGTGATGTAAACAACTGCGATGACCGTGAGCGACCAAATCCATCCGACCAGACGTCGTCCTTGATAATGCCAGACGGCGGCTGCCACGACGCAGGTGAAAGACATCGGGAGCATGAATTTCCAGGCGAAGTTCATTACTTGATCGACACGAGTGCGCGGCAGTGTTCCGCGAATCCAGATGAAAACGAAAAGCAAGATCGACAACTTCGCGAAGAACCAAACGTAGGACGGAATAAACTGAAGCACGCTGATCGGTGCATGCCATCCGCCGAGGAAAAGCGTCACCGCCAGGCCGCTAATCGCGAACATTCCAAAATATTCCGCTTGGAAGAACGTCGCGTACTTGAAGCCGGAATACTCGGTCATGTGGCCGGCGACAATTTCCGATTCGCCCTCCGGCACATCGAACGGAGTGCGGTTGGATTCCACCAAACCGGAAACAAAAAACAAAATGAACGCGGCCGCGCCCCACGGCGTCGTCACGTACCAATGCGGCAGAACGCCTAACGAGTAGCCGCTTTGAGCGGCGACGATCGAATCAGGTGAAAGCGAACCAACCACCATCACCACGGGGAGCGTCGTAATAATGAGCGGCAGCTCGTAGCTGACCATCTGGGCGATCGCGCGCATCGCGCCCAACATCGAGAATTTATTGTTGCTCCCCCAGCCGGCCATGAAGACGGCAAGTTCGGTTGTCGATCCAACGGCGAAGAAAAATAGAATGCCGCCGTCGATAGAAAACGGCGTCATGTTCCGGCCGTAAGGAATCACACCAAGCGCGAGACTCGCCGTCGCGGCGATCAGGATCGGCGCGAGAAAATGCATCATCTTATCCGCGCGCGCCGGCACGATGTCTTCCTTAATCAGCATCTTGATGCCATCTGCGAGTGGCTGAAAAAGTCCGAACGGTCCGACACGATTTGGTCCGTAACGATTCTGCATGCGCCCAAGAATCTTCCGCTCGAGCACGGAAATGAGCGCAAAGAGCATGAGGAAGGCGCCGAGCAGCGCAAAGATGTTGATCAGGCTGGATGCGAGCTGCATGAACCAATCAGGAGCACCCGACAGCAGCGAGAGCAGCCACTGTTTCGCGTTAATGAAGACCTGGTCGAGGGAATCGCTCACGCTCGATGAAGAAAAGCGGTGAGCGATTGTTTAATCAAGGAAGAAGACGTCGCGCTCAGTCTTCTCGCGCTCGCCTGGGCGGATTGATCCGCTGAAGTACGGCGAGCGCAAGAAGAATACAGACGATGGCGATCAGCGCTTCGGAATGCAGCATCCACGCGGTGCCGAAGCGATCGTGCACCCAACCGTTCGCCGCCGTCATGTAAACGACCGGAAGATTTCCGAGCGATGATAGCGTCGCATATTTCGTGGCGGCCGCTCCGCGGCCGATGGCGAGCAACACAATCGCAGAAAATGCGGCGTAGGCCATGCCGCAAGCGATAGCGTAAGCAAGAACGCCGATAGTAAACGCGTTCGGCGTGCGCGCGGCGACGGCCATAATGATTGCGACCAAGGCGATGGCGACGCCCGATCCAAAGTACGACCACCAGCGGCCCAATCGATCGGCGACCCATCCGCCAATGACGCAGCCGATCGCGCTAATAACACCGTTCAAGACTCCGCTGACCAGAGCGACCTGGTCGGCAGAGGCGTACCAATCGGACGCAACGGCCGACCACAAATTGTTCATCGCGCCAGCGCCGATCGGCGAGCAAACCAAAACGATGGTGAATAGCGGGATAGCCGCGCGCGCCATGGCATAGATATCGCGCCACAAAATGCGCATTCGTTGGCCGAGAGTTTCATCCGAGACAATGCGCGCATCGGACGCAAAATAAATCGCGGCAGCGGAGGCGAGCATCGCGAGCGCAAGGATTCCGCCGGCAGCGTGTTGGGAAAAATGGCTTGCGAGCCAAACGCCGGCGCCGCCCCCGATTCCGGTGCCGCCGAGATTTCCCGCCTGATACCAACCGGCGGCGCGACCTTTCGCTGCTTCGGCAACAGTGTGCGCCATCAAACCTCCGACCGGCAGCACGATCAACGTTCCCGCGACTTGCGAAACGAAGACCACGGTCATCAAAATCACAACCGCGTTTTGTTGAAGCGGAATGAAAGCGAGAATCAACACCGTCGCCGCGGCGGTGCTGAGCCCGAGCAAATACCAGCGGCGGGCGGTGAGCGTGAGATCGGCCACCGGCCCCCAGAGAAATCGCCAAAGATTTGCCGAAACACCAATCGCGACAATCGATGCGGCGAGCGCGACTGAAAAACCGGCCCTTACCAGAACGAAGGGCAAAGTAATGGAAACAAAACCGCTGCTGATGCCATAAGGAAGCACCAGGAAAAAGAATGTAACGGGTCTGGTTGAAGCGGGGTCGCGCACCATGCTATTCAAGCGGCTTCATCGAAATTCTTTCCGAGCAATCTCTTTACTATTATGATGTGATCCGCACACGATGACTGCCAATCCTTATTTTTTCATCGTCATATTTTGCGGCGTGGCGGTCGTTTTTCCGTTGATGCCGCTGGCGCTGGCCTGGCTGTGGAGAAAATTCTTTCAGCCGCCAAAACCTGGCGTGGAAAAGAACGCGACCTACGAGTGCGGGGTCGAATCGATCGGGGAAGCACAGGTCCAGTTCCGATCCCAATACTATCTTTACGCGATTATTTTTCTGATCTTCGACGTCGAGGCGATTTTTCTGGTGCCATTTGCCGTTGCGTTCACCGGTTTGCCGGTCGGAGCGTTCATCGCGATCCTGGTTTTCCTGCTCCTGCTAATCGAAGGACTCATTTGGGCGTGGAGCAAAGGTTGTTTAGATTGGGCAAAGTAAGATGAGCGCACAGATCGATGAAGGGCTTCGCAGCGAACTGCAGAAACAGGGGATTTGGGTGACCTCGATGCAGGAGCTGTACAACTGGGGTCGCAAGAATTCGATCTGGCCGCTGCAATTCGGGTTGGCTTGCTGTGCGATTGAGATGATCGCAACCGCGGCCTCACGCTATGACCTCGCGCGGTTCGGCGGCGAAATCTTCCGGCCGTCGCCGCGTCAAGCGGACTTAATGATCGTCGCCGGCACTGTGACCAAGAAAATGGCGCCACAAATCGTGCGGCTCTACAACCAGATGCCCGATCCGAAATACGTTATCTCGATGGGAGCGTGCGCAATTTCCGGCGGGCCCTTCAAGCAAGGTTACAACGTGCTCAAAGGGATCGATCGTTACATTCCGGTCGACGTCTACATTCCCGGCTGTCCACCCCGGCCGGAAGCATTGCTGCACGCGTTCATGGAATTGCAGCGCAAAATCGACAGTCAGAAACTGACCGGCGCGGACAAGGCCGCTCACCTCGGCGCTGCGCAACCGAGCGAATTTCCGGTGCCGGCGTTCGGCCCGCACGATTTGGAACCGGTTGCGAATCCAAACACTTTTCACCCGCCGAAAATCGAGCGAACATAGTTGTGGAATTGTTGGAGCAAATTAAGAATCGCGCCGAGCTGGCGGCGCGCGGAGCGAAGATCGACATCGTCGTCAATCCCGGTCCATCACAGCAATCATCGCTGTTGATCGATAACGAACACGCGGTCGCGGTCGCGAAATTTCTACGTGATCATCCGGCGCTGAAATTCGATTACTGCTCGAACGTGACCGGCGTGGATTGGCTCGATCGCACGGTGAAGAAGACCGTAAAAGTGAAAAAGATCGTCGATGGCGCGGAGAAGGAAGTCGATGAGACTACAGAAGAGTTTTTTCACGGCTATCTCGAAGCGGTCTATCACCTTTATTCGATGAAGCACAAAGACGGTCCACTGATCATTCGAATGCGAACGAGCGATCGAGCGGAGGGCGCGCGGTTGCCATCACTCACTCCAGTCTGGCGGAGCGCCGAATTTCAGGAGCGGGAAATCTTCGATCTTTATGGCGTTCGCTTCGACGGCCACCCCGATCTGCGGCGTATTCTGATGTGGGACGAATTTGTCGATTACCCGATGCGCAAAGATTATCGCGAGCCGGACGATTACGAATACGAACCGACGCCGCACGACGATGTGCTCGAAAGAGCGAAGCAACATTACAGCCCGCGGCCGCAATTGGACGGGGCGGAAAATATTACCGCGCAGCCATGAGCGCGACCGAAACACTCCAGCAACCGCCTCCGACCATGACTTCAAGACTCGAGGGCGAGTCGCTGGAAGTCTCTTTGGGGCCGCAGCATCCGTCCACCCATGGCGTCTTTCGCATGAACGCGTCGCTCGACGGCGAGATCGTCACCAAACTCAAACCGGTCTTCGGCTATCTGCATCGCAATCACGAAAAGATCGGCGAGAACGCAACTTATCTCAGCTCGATGCCGTACACGGACCGGCTCGATTATTTTTGTTCGATGACGAACAACTGGGCCTACGCGCTAAGCGTCGAAAAGCTGGCGGGAATTGAAGTTCCCGAGCGCGCTGAATATCTGCGCATCATTCTCGCTGAGTTAACACGACTTCAGAATCATGCGTCGCTTCTCGGATTTTTGCTGAGCGACATGGGCGCGTGGGGCACACCGCTCATGTATGCGTTTCGCGAACGCGAAAAGATTCTCGATCTTTTCGAATCGCTTTCCGGTTCGCGCATGATGTGCGATTACATGCGCTTTGGCGGCTGCCGCGTCGACGCCGGGCCGGACTGGATCGAGCGGGCAAAGAAAATTGTCGATGTGTTCCCGAAGTTTCTCGACGAGTTCGAAAAGCTCATCCTTCAAAACGAAATCGTCATCGTGCGTACACAGAACGTTGGCAAACTCTCCGCCGATCTCGCGATTAATGCCGGCATTACCGGTCCGATGTTACGCGCGTGCGGCGTCAATTACGACCTTCGCAAAGTAGACGGCTACGGGTTCTATCCGCGTTTCAAATTTCGTGTGCCGCTCGGCGACCATGGTGACACCTACGACCGCCTGATGATGCGCGCGCTCGAAATGCGCGAGAGCGTTGAAATCTTAAAACAGGCTTTCGAACAGATATCGGCTGGCCCGATCATGAATCCTAAGGTGAAGCTCCGCGCATTTCGTCCGCCAGTCGGCGAAGCGTACGGAAGGATCGAAGGGCCCAAAGGCGAACTCGGTTTTTATTTAATCAGCGAGGGCGGCCCGAACCCGTATCGTTATCGCGTTCGCCCACCGAGTTTCATCAACCTGACCGTGCTGGAAGATCTTTGCCTCGGACACACCGTCGCAGACGTGATGGTGATTCTCGGCAGCATCGATATCGTGATGGGAGAAGTGGATCGATGAGTCCGAGCCGGACTAGCATATGATTGGCGCAGGCATACTCAAGGGCATGGCCGTCACGGCCCGGAACTTTGTCGGAAGTTATTTCGAGAAGGACCGCCTTATCACGGTGCAGTATCCGGAGGAGCGCAGTCCGCTCCCGGAGAACTACCGCAACTTTCCCATTCTGATTTACGACACCGATGATCCGGAGGCCGGATTGCGCTGCGTCGCGTGCAAGATCTGCGAAAAGGAATGCCCGCCGCAATGCATCTATATTATTAAGAGCGAAGACAAGAAGCCCGATTACATGGGCAAGGCGCAGTTTTATCCGGCGGTGTTCGACATCGATATTTCCGTCTGTATGAGTTGCCAGATTTGCGTCGAGGTCTGCCCTTTCGAAGCGATCAAGATGGACAAAGATTTCGAATTGAGTAAGCGCGAGCGATTCGATGCGTTGCTCATCCGAAAGGGAGAGCTCTCGAAATCGAACGAATACTATCACCGCATTCATCCAATCGAAGCGGCGGAAGTGGATCGCAATTTAGCCGAAGCAGTCGCTGCGGCCGAGGCGAAGAAAAAAGCTGCCGCAGCAGCCGCAGTGAAGGCAGCGGCGACCTCGCAATCTGAATCAACTCAAATTACGACGCCTCGACAGAGCGAGGCGGCTACAGAAGCAGCGCCAGGATCGACGTCGGCGCCTGGGGCTTCACCGCCCGCACCCCCGCCACCTACAACGTAGGTTCTGGCGCTGGGCTTTCAGGTGTGAGCTTCATTCTAATCATCATCGGTTTGATGCTCGCGCTGAACGTGACCTGGTGGTGGCTGTCCGCGCGTCTGGCCGGGGCCAAGGCGTGGCGGCACGTCATCACGGCGTTCATAAGCGTGCAGTTGATCGGCCTCGGCTGGATCATTTCCGGAAGATTGCTTCGTACGAATTGGGATCGATGGCTGCCGAAGTTCGCGGCGTCAGCCGTATTCATCTGGCATTTTATTGGACTTGGCGTGTTGATCCTGCTCGGCGCGGCTTTACTACCCATCTTTTTTGTCAGAACGATTATGCGTTGGCGGTTGCGAGATCGGAAACCAGCTGCCGTCCAGTGCGCTAATCCAAAAGGCATTTGGACCCGCCGTGAGTTTGTCGGTTTTGCTGCGGCCGTCGCTCCGCCCCTCTTCACGTTCAGCCTCGCCGGTATCGCGATGAGCCAACTTAACCAGTTTCGCGTGCGGCGTTTCGTTGTTCCCGTTTCGAGGCTGCCGCGCGATCTTGAAGGATTAACGCTCGCTCATGTGAGCGACATGCACGTGGGGCGATTTACTTCAGGACGTGTGCTGCGCGAAATGGTCGGCGCCGTTAACCAATTGCGCGCGGATCTGGTGCTTTTGACCGGCGATTTAATCAACGACTCGCTCGCGGCCCTGGACGATGGCCTCGAACTGGTTCGAGCATTGGATCCGCGTTTTGGATTGTATCTGATCGAAGGAAATCATGATTTGATCGAAAATGGTCTGGAGTTCGAGCGTCGCGTAAAAGCTTCCGGCATTCCATTCCTCCTCGACGAATCCGCGATTGTCTCAGTGCGCGGATCAACCATTCAATTGCTGGGGTTAAGTTGGACACGAGCGCGAGAAAGACGCGACGAAGCGATCGCTCTATCCGTAGGGAAACTTCTCCAGCAACGGCACGCCGATGTCTTTCCGATCCTGCTGGCTCATCACCCACACGCGTTCGACGCTGCGGCCGAAGCCGGTATGCCGCTCACGCTTTCCGGTCATACCCACGGCGGACAGTTAATGCTTAATGAACAATGCGGATTCGGGCCGGCCCTTTTCCGATATTGGTCCGGACTCTACACGCGAGGAGAGAGCAAACTCATCGTCTCAAATGGCGTCGGCAACTGGTTTCCGCTCCGCGCGAACGCGCCGGCGGAAATCATTCACGTCACATTGCGCGCTCTCTAAATTCCAAGTTATGGAGGAAAAGAATTTCTGATTTCGATAATGGACGTTCTTCCTCTGCTGCTGTTGACGCCCCGATCTTCCTCCGCAAATTAGCCTGCTCTCGGCGCCCGTAGCTCAACTGGATAGAGCATCTGACTACGGATCAGAAGGTTTGAAGTTCGAATCTTCACGGGCGCGCTTTTCTGGCTAAGGCAAATACAAGACTCGTCTAACTGGAATAGTTAGAGTGCCCGTGACACGCATGGCGTGAGCTTTCTGCAATCGCGCGATTGCGAAACTAAGTTCGTCAGAAAAAACTCCGTCTATCGGGCCCCGGTAGTAGCCCAGACGGCACATACAAGCTTGGAGGGCGCCCACGTAAGCCGGATCGTTTACCAGCGTGTTGCGGCCCTCCAGGTAATAACACCAACGCAACGGATGACGCCGCTCAAAATCGGTCGGATTCAAAGGGCCCTGGCCAAGCAGACCCCACTCGTCTCTGGCAGCTAAAGGATCAGTGGCATGAAAAAGTGGCTCATCCAAAGCGAACCCCGACGAAACGCACAACTCAAGCGACAGAGTGATGACTAAAAAACGAAACGGATTCATAAATTAAAAACGTCGTTATGAAAAAAGTGCCGAGGAGACAACATCAACTGCGACTGGCGAATGCGCGAGTGAAAATCTCACTGAAAGAATGGCCGGATTTTCCCATAGCGTGTATCGCCAATTCCTTTCACGTTTCTTAGATCATCTGCGCTCTTGAATGGGCGCGCTGCGACGATTCGACCAGCTAGCACCGGACCAATTCCGGGAACCCCATCAAGTTGCTTTTCCGTCGCGGTGTTTATATCCAGCTTTCCGTTCTGCGCTTGTGGTGACGGCTGCGTACTGTTTGCGACTTCGAAAGAATTCGCGAGCGCCGATGATTTTGGAGTTGTCGATCTTGCGACCGGTGTGGGACTCGGGAACGGCCAGGCACTGCCGCTGACGCTTGGCATTGCTTGTTCACGTTGCACTCTTTCGGGATGGAAAAAAGCATCGAACGGATCGACCGGCACCCGATTTTTCGCTGATGCGGCGCGCGCGAGCATCCGCCCATACTTCACTCCCCAACCACCGACCTTCTCAAGCTTGGCCGCGCGCTCCAGCCCTTCGAGCTTTTGCCATTCCACATTGGCCCTGGGTAATCCAACAGGATTTGCACTCGCGCCATGTTTGCGAGCCAGACCGTTTTCGATCAACTGTTCGCCGAGATCGCCGGAGGTTGTCTGCACAATCGCGTAAAAGCGCTCCATTTTGCTGCGCCCGAGCGCGTCTTGAAAACAGGTTCGCACCGTGAAGGATTGCGTCAGTTTTTCCCGCGTAAATTGCGTTGCGGTCTTTCCGACTTTGATTGTCTGCTCCGGCGTGATCCCGAAATATTTGGCCTGCTCATCGATGCGATCGCCCAAACTCGAGTCCGTCTCGGGCGTGTCCACAAAATAGAGTCGAAACAAGTATTGCTTCCCGCGCGCCGTGACATGAAAACTGTCACCATCATTGGAGGCATTCGTGACATACTGGCAATCGCTCAGTGTCGTCCATGATGATGAACGCGGCAGGTTCGCAGGCGGATGCGATTTCGCCGTGAGAAAGGGCGAGACGGCAATGAATGCCGCAGCGAAAGAACAGACACGAATCGTCCTGCGTGCTTTCACCGCAATACTTCGAACTGGCTCATGAGTTTGAACGTCTCGTAACGTTCTGTGATTTCTTCCATCGATAAGT